>DATDGH010000135.1:0-1595 GCA_036522215.1 Candidatus Angelobacter sp.
TCCCTTTCCCATCGAATCGACGTCATTGATCAGAGGACCAGGTCAACCGGCGAATTGGCCCAGGCATCGCAAAAGCTCCGCACTCCGCTGCTTTCCAATCTGACGCTGTTGGCGCAACGCGGTGAGGAAGCCGCCAAACAAGCTGACCTCAGCGGGGCCCCCCAACTGGAACAGCTCAAGCATGAGCTGGACTCTCTCAATGTCGGTTTCAAGCAGGCCTCCGCTGTGGCCTTGCCGTTGAGCAAGCAGGAAGTGCTGCTGGATATGTACACGAACAATCTCGCGGAATGGCGAGCGGCGGTGAAGAGCGAGTACAGCGAAGACTTGCGCAAGCTGCTGGTCAGGCTGGTGATTTTTGGCATTGTTCTGGCAGCGGTAATTTTTCTGTCGCAGCTCTGGCGCCGGGCTGTCTTCCGCTATGTTCATGATCCGCGCAGGCGTTATCAATTTCTGCTGCTGCGGCGGATTATCCTGTGGTGCGCCATCGCCATCACCATCGCTTTTGCCCTGGCCACGGAAATCGGCTCCATCGCCACCTTTGCTGGACTCATCACCGCCGGCCTTGCCGTTGCCCTGCAGAATGTAATCCTGGCTATCGCCGGTTACTTCTTCCTGATTGGAAAATATGGCGTGCGCGTGGGCGACCGGATTCAGATATCGGGCGTCACCGGAGACGTGATCGATATCGGCCTGATTCGCCTGCATCTGATGGAGGTGGGCGGCACAGAGACTGACCGCCAGCCCACCGGCCGCGTCGTGGTCTTCTCCAACTCTGTTGTTTTTCAGCCCACGGCCAGCTTCTTCAAGCAGATTCCGGGCACCAGTTTTCTCTGGCATGAGGTTTCACTCACCCTCGCGCCGGAAAGCGATTATGGTCTGGCGGAGAAGCGCGTTCTGGGCGCGGTAGAAAAGGTGTTTGCCGATTATCGCGAGCGCATTGAGCAGCAGTATCGTGAGATGGAACGGACGCTCAATATCGCGGCCGCTGTGCCCAAGCCGCGAAGCCGCCTGCGCCTGACCCAGACAGGCCTGGAAGTGGTGATCCGTTATCCCGTTGAATTGGATAACGCCACCGAAATTGACGACCGCATTACCCGCGAGCTGCTGCACTCCCTGGAACAAAGCCCCAGGTTGCGACTCGTGGGATCAGGAACTCCGAACATCCAGCCGGTGAGCGATAGCCCCAAGGCTGCGTAACAGTGCTACAAGGGAGAGATCATGCCATCTCAAATTGAGGATTATGCGCTGATCGGCGACTGCGAAAGCGCGGCGCTGGTAGGCCGGGATGGCTCTATCGATTGGTTGTGCTGGCCGCGCTTCGATTCGCCTGCCTGCCTCGCCGCTCTCTTGGGCAAGCCTGAGCACGGTTGCTGGAAGTTAGCGCCCAGCGGCCAGGCTCGCCGCCTCACCCGCCGCTATCGCAAGAGCACACTCATTCTCGAAACCGAGTTTGAAACCGATGCCGGCGCGGTCACCATCATTGACTTCATGCCGCTCCAGGAGGAGCAGTCTGACATCGTGCGCCTGGTCAGAGGTATTCGCGGGCAGGTGGCCATGCACATGGAATTTACCCTGCGCTTCAACTACGGAAAAAC
>DATDGH010000136.1:0-22352 GCA_036522215.1 Candidatus Angelobacter sp.
ATCTCGCCTATTCGTGGGTCGACTCGGGCGATTACATTCCATCTACGCTCGAGCGCTTTTGCAGTTTCACGGGTTCGGCGAAGCGGACTCGTCACCAGAGCCAAGGGGCCCTTGCCGGCGAGCTGGTCGGCCATGGCTTCAGCTTGTTTCCAGCCAACCTCATTCAGTCCGGGATCGGGGTCGTGGTCGTCCCACGTTGTAGCCGTCTTGCCATGCCGGACCAGGTAAAGTCGCGCCATGAATGCAGACTAGCGCAAGTTCGCTCCCAAAGGCCAGATGACCGCCTGCCCAGGGGCGCCGTCGCTCTCTGCTATTTGGCAGCACGTTTTCTTCTCCAGCACCTCCAGTTGCCTGTGAGGGCGCTTCGTCACCTCGGACTGCGCGCCCAAGCCTGCGGCAGCAGGGATCCGATTTTACTTGTTCGTGAGTTATCCCAGCCTTCTGAAGAATTATGGTGCTGGACAGGAGGTGAACGTTCTTTCCACGCCGTTCGCCTCAAATTATAAAATCCGTACTGCAAAAAAACGCGCTGCTTGCTCCGTAAAAATGGTAAAAATCACAGTGAGTGACTTGTAGCCGATGAAGCTGGTCATCACGCAAATCGCAATCTTTCTGCTTGTGGCAGCGATTCTTCCATGTGAATCAAAGGCGCCTGGCGCGCCACCGGTAGCGGCCGCCACTCCTGCCAAACCTGTCCCTCCTAAAGACGAGAACGGCGGGGAAGAACCCGGAGTCGGAGCCGGAGACCCGAGCCCTAGCCGACCTTTTGTGCAAGAGCGTTCAGTCGCCCGGCACGACCGGCGATCCATCCATCACCTGGCTCTTCGATATTCATGGGCAGGACGCAATCCATTCAAAGGTCAGCTATCCGTGGTCATGGGCAGAGAACCAAACGCGCGATTCAGGGATGTGCATTGCCAACCCCTATTACAACCCGCCTCCGCCACACGTCCGCGAAGGGTTCGTTTCGTATTCTGTCAATCCGAGTGCATACGGTGAATATTTGCCGCAAAAAACGGCCGACCAGTTGCAAGAGCTGGCAGAAACATTCACCGGCGCAGCAAAGCAGGGCCACGTAGCGTCTAAATGGGAGATGCCCACCCAGGGCAGCGCGCCTACCCGTGGCACTCCCGCATTTCCATGTGTTGGCGCGCTCGACGACTACTTTCTGTGGCAAGACAGGAACCACTGCCGTGCTTTCACCATCGAATGCGCTCATTTGCAGCCGCCTGGAGCGATCAAGGATTACGAAATGGATGAGGTAGCCTCTGGCCTGTTTGCCGCGATCAAGCAGATCAAAGACTGGGTTGTGGCCAGCTCTAACCCGCAGCAGGAGCTTAGCCGGCTCTCGACGGATCAGTTGACCTGTCCCTGACCAGCCCTCTCAATAGCTCACCAGGGATTCGCTGCCGGCGACGATTCTTCCTACCATTCAAGCCGCTGCAGCTCTGCCGAGAAATCAGGCCCATACGTCAGATGTAGCGGTCTGCCGAGTTCTGTCGAGCCAGATACGCTCTTCCGGGAGAGTTCGCGTGGCCGGGTATTGAGAACGGACGGCGGTCGAGGTCTCTAACCTGAATGCTGTCATTTTCCCTTGGAGAATGTTGGATTCCCTCAAACAGCACTCCATGGATTTCAAACTAGTCAAGGGCTTCGCCCTTGATATCCCTATCCATTGTGAGATTTGGTTTGGGTTTTTGATTTTCAATTACCAAATTACCAACTTACCAACTTACCCAAAACCGGGGTCCCCGACGCGCGCTTCGTGTGGCGGGGTGGGAGTTACCCAATTCTCAGCGAGAACGGGACTGTTTGCATCAACAACGAGTACAAAATTCTCGTTATCGATTGCACAACGGCCTAAATACTGTCCTTTCAACAATATAAAGGTACATAAAAATATACTTACAACATATATCAATACACACTATGATGGCTTCGCCTCGCCTGAGTGGCGAGCGTTGCTAAAACCGGTGGAAGCCATGACTTCAGTCCAGGCAGCGGACTTCTTTAGAACCCGCGAAAATAGCGCCCTCTGCGACTCCGGGCTTTTAGCCCCGGGCCCCGAAAACTGTTGCTTTCCTTACTCTAGCCATGGCTGAGAGAGCGGGTAGCTGCTAAGTGCTGCTCTTTCATAAACATAAAAGCACATAAAAAATATCTTGACAACGTATATCAAGATGTATTACGCTGGTCTTGTCTCGCCCAGAGTGGCGGACGTTGCTAAATCAGATCTTTGGAAAATTGAATATGCACCCTTTTGACGACAACTATTTGTCGAAGATGTCGCCGGACTTCGAAAACAAGCCCAGGCCTGAACCCACCCCGCCCCCTCCGCCATCAACCGCCCTGGTCAGAAGCGCACCAGCCGAAAAAGCGGAAGGCCCCGCACCCAGACTCTTCGACGCCATCGCTGCCTGGATCAGTCAACATCTGGTCTGCGACCCCCACCAGCTCACCGTCCTCACCCTCTGGGTCGCCCATACCTGGTCCTTCCAGCACTCTCCCACCGCCGTTTACCTCAACATATGCTCTCCCCAACCTCAATCCGGTAAGTCACTCTGTCTCAACCTGCTGCGCCAGCTTGCCCGCAACCCTTCATTCGTGACCAGCAGCTCCCCCGGCAGCCTGATGAAATACCTGCTCACGGACAATAACCGCCTCACCCAGAACCAAGACGGCAACGGTGACAGCGGCTTCGACACCACCCTCTTCCTCGATAATTGCCACCACCTCTTCGGCCCCACCGAACGCCAGCCCATCATCGCCCTGCTCAACTCCGGCTCCGATGCTGGACTCTCCTACCTGTCAGCGCCCGACGAGTATTCCTTCTTCGGCCCAAAAGCATTCGCCGGCAATGCGCCGCTGCCTCCATCCTTGGCCCAGCGCTGCATTCCCATCACTCTCCGCCGCAAAAAATTCTCTGATGCTCGCACCCGCTTCCGGCCCGACAAAGATCATCGCGACGCCGTCGATCTCGTCCACGACCTGGTCGCCTGGATTGATCGCAACGGCGCCGCCATCCAGAAGGCAGCACAAACCAGTCCTCCACGAATCCCGCCAGGCCACACCCCGCGCGAACAGGCCTGCGCCGAGCCGCTCCTTCATCTCGCCGACCTGATCGGTGGCTCGTGGCCGGAAAAAGCCCGCACCGCGCTTTCCAACATCTTCAAACTCGCCGAAAGCACTCAGGCCGTCGGACTCCTCAGCGACATCCGCGCCCTGTTCTACGTCAAGGAGGATCCTGAATATCTCTCAACCAAAGACATGCTGGCCGGTCTCACCGTCATCGAATATCGTCCCTGGGTCAAATGGACGGGCGGCTCCGGACAAAAGATCGCCACCCTGCTTCGCCCCTTAGGCATCACTAGTCGCAGCCTCCAGTGCGGCTCGGAAAAAGCCTTCCGCGGATACCTGTTCAGAGATTTTGAAGACGCCTGGGAGCGGTACACAGCGCCTTTACCCCCAAAGGGCACAAGGTAAAAAGGCCTTTGAAAGGACTTTTCCGACGCCAACTACCTTATGAATCAAGGAGATCCGCAGCCTTACACCCTTTGGCCTCATTTTCAGAAATGTTTATCAACTAGTACACAAAAAAAGAAAGAAGATAAGGGGGCCCGAGGGATGAGCCGGTGGAAGCCATGGACTTCAAGTCTAAGGGGCGTGAGTAATTACGTAAGGGCATCGGACTCGGAGTCCAAGGGCATCTTTCCGTCCGCTACCCGAGTCCGGGATCATTGAGAGGTGCAAGCTAAAGGTAATGCTCCCCACTTCTCGCTCACATTGCCTACGCGCCACCAACCTTCGGGTCACACCCAGTGGCGCAACTCCAAAACTGCAAATGTCAGCTCGAGTGGGTTGCTATTTGCTCGCCTTCAAAGCGCTGTCGGCGCCAACGGGCGAGTGTTCTGGCACTTGAATTCATAGACACTGACGATTTTTGGCAAGTCGAGTTTCCGCCTGACATCGGGTCTTTCGGAGTGAGTTGAGCAATGATCAGCCGCCGAGCAAACACGGCGACATGGTGTGCCCGGAGAGAGCCAGTGGGAGCTTTGAGCGAACCCGATTCATCAGCGGTCAAGAGAATTGGAAGGGTATAAACCTTGGTAAACAAAAAACGCACTCGTGCACCCCGGTTCCTGGTGCCAAACCATGAGCCTGCGATGCTTGCAATCGGGGATGAGCAACTTACCGGTACTCTTGGTTTGCTGTCGCGGACTGGTGGCACCATTCGCCTGGCGAAGCGATTTGCTGCCGGCACATTCGGTAATATTGGGGTCAAAACGATTTCGGGCAAGTTCCATGCCACCATCGAGTTCTTGCAAATGGCGGGTGCAAACGCACAGGCCTTCCGCTTCGTGCAGATGGGACCTACGGCTCAGAAGCGGCTCGAGGATGCCTTGAGCAAAATGCGAGCGCAGGGGCTGGGTATCAAGAAGTCCAATGCGCTGAGCGGTTTCGTGGATCTCGCGCGACGGATCATCGCCAGGGAATAGGGAAGCGAGAAGATTGGTAATTGCGTAATTTGTAATTGAGAAATTGATAGTCAAAAGATTAGAAGCCTACCGCTTTGCGGGATTCGGGATAAGCTCAATCCAGGTCAGCCCATGTGGCGCACCAGCAATACTGTCTGGTCGTCTAGCTGTTTGCCGTGGCGGGTGGCGGTGGCTTGTAGGTTGGTGATTATTGCTTCCAGGGATGCATTGGAGTTGGACAGCAACGCTGTTTTGAAGGGTTCCAGCCCCAGTTCGTCGCCGTGGGAGTTGCTTACTTCAGTAAGACCGTCGGTGAGGACGGCTAGCAGGTCTCCGGGCTCACACTCGATCGAGCCGGTTTGGAACTCGTTGTCAGGCATTACGGCCAGCGGCAAGTTCGATACGGTTCGTTCCTCCACTGATCCCAGGCGTTTTCGATAGTGCAGAACGGGGAGATGTCCGGCCAGCGAAAACTGTACCTGGGAATCGCCTGCGCCGGAGATGCAGGCAAAGGTGATGAAAACGTTGGAGGCACAGATCGAAGCCAGCACGCGATTCAGATTTGCGAGGGTTGCGGCCATAGGCTCGTTCGAGGCTGATCCCATGCGCACAGCACTTTTCACCATGGCCATGATCATGCCCGCCGGAACTCCGTGACCGGATACGTCGGCAACATAGGCGGTCCAGCGATCACCGTTCTCGATGACATCCACCAGGTCTCCGCCCATCTGTCCGCTGGGAGTGGAGGAGCCGCAGATTTCGAATCCGTGGATCGTGCGGGAGAGCGGCGGCACCAGGGCGCGATGAATTTCCGTAGCCAGGCGCAGTTCAGTGACCACGCCGAAGCCGCGCATTCCTTCCTTGCGCATGAATGCGCTCAACAGCGAATAGCCTGCGAAAATTAGAAAGGTTGCAGCGACCGCCGCGGTCTGTGTGCGTCGTTCCAGGATGAGGAAATCAGCAGGGGAGGCGGTAAGCGGAATGTCATGGCGATTGAGCATGCCCGCGATCCAAAAGATAGCGCCCGCATGCACCACGGCGATCACAATGATTGCTTTCAGATATGCGTGGAGGGCGGCCCACGCTAACACGCCGGCGAAAAGGCCTACCTCCAACGCCATGATCAGGGTCACTGAGGTGGTTGCGTGGCGCACACTAATGAGGGTGATCATCAAACCAAAGGCGGCGAACAGGCAGGAAATTCCAGCCAGCACCACGAACATTGCGCTGCGTGGCACGGTTGCCCAATACTTTGCGGACTGCGCCCATTTGCCCCTGGGCCGCAGCCATTCTTTGGGAGACCATTTCATTTGGGCAAATGGTAATTAGTAATTGGCAACAAAACCAACTACAAAAGCAAAACCTCACCACAGAGGACACGAAGGACACGATGTGCCCCACAAACGGAATCGCCGGAATTGAGGGTCAAAAGCACAGTGAGAAAAACTAGGATCTCCTGCTCTTCCCTGTGACCTGTGGCCTATGGCCTGTGACCCATCTCTCGTTCCACTACAATAAACCTCTACATCCCGGCCTGGTCCTGCAGCCGGCCGCTGGCGGAGGTCGCATGATTGAGAACGTCCGTTTTGCGTTGCGGCAGATGCGCAAGAACCCTGGATTTGCCGCGCTGGCCATTGTCACTTTGGCGCTGGGCATTGGCGCGAATACGGCCATGTTCACGGTGATTGACAGCGTGATGCTGCGTCCGCTGGATTATCCTGATGGCGACCGCATCATGGCCATTACAACCGGCGGGGCCGAGCAGGGCAATGCGGTGCAAACTACCTCCTGGCTGAACTATCGGGATTTGCGCGAGCAGTCACGGCAGTTCCGCGCCGTTGCCGGATACACCATTGATGTTCCCGTAGTGCGAACGGCGCAGGAGAGCCAGGTCACGCTGGCGGTAAAGGCGACTGCAACTTTGTTCGATGTGCTGGGAGTGCAGCCGACCATTGGCCGTCCTTTCCTTGATAGTGACAATCAACCAGGCGCTCCCAACGTAGTGATATTGAGCTCTGGATTCTGGCGGGAGCACTTTGGTTCAGACCCTCATGCGATCGGCCAGCAGGTCCATGTGGGCAATGATCCCTACACGGTTGTCGGCGTGATGCCGGACAGCTTCCGTTTTCAGGGAAACGATATATCTTCCGGCGTGTGGCTGCCGTTCCAGCCCGATCCGGAGGCGCTGAAAGACCTCAGTTCGAATTTTCTGTACCTTCTCGGCAGCCTGCGTCCCGGCGTGAGCCGGCAGGCGGCGCAGGCAGAAATCACTTCTATTACCAACGGAATCGCGCAGAAAGATCCCGAGCACGCCAAGAACCTGGCGTTTCGCCTGATCCCATTTCGGGATGTAGTAACTGCACGAGCGAGGCTGGCCTTCCTCGCGCTCACAGTTGTGCTGCTGCTGGTGCTGCTGATTGCCTGTGCGAATGTTGCCAACCTGCAACTGGCGCGGTGCCTGGCGCGCGGCCAGGAATTTGCTGTGCGGACGGCGCTGGGCGCCAGCCGTCGTGCCCTGCTGACGCAACTGCTGGTGGAGGGCGGAGTGCTGTGCGTCTTTGGATCTGTCGTGGGGCTGGGATTGGCGCAGCTTATGCTGGCCGGAATCCATCGTCTTCCGCTGGGATTGATTCCCCGCGTCGAGGAGATCCATCTGCGGCTGAGTGTGTTTGCCATGCTGTTGCTGGCGACAACTGTGGTGACGCTGCTCTCGTCCATAGTTCCGGCGGTGGTGGCCATGCTCAGCGATCCGCAAGCGGTGTTGCAGGAAGGATCGCGCGGCGCCAGCACCAGCCGTGGACGCTCGCGCCTGAGCGGGACGATGGTTGCGTTCGAAGTGGCCATCTCTGTCATTCTGCTGGTTTCCGGCGGCCTGATGTTTCGCACGCTCTACAACCTGCAGCACATCCATTTGGGATTTGAAGAAGAGAATGTAACCAGCTTCCTGGCGTTGCCGGGGAGTGGCGGCGGATTTTTTGCCATGAAGAAGCCGGAGAGTCTGCGGCAGGAAGATTCAATGGCACTGCGGCTTTATGCGCCCATGCAGGAGAAATTGCGCCACCTTCCGGGAGTAGTGGATGCGGCGTTTGCCAGCGTGATTCCTTTTGAACATATTGTGATGAACAGCTCGTTCGACGTAGTCGGGCGGCCCAGGATCAAAGCGGAAGCGGACAAGCCTGACGCACTGCTGCGCGTAGTGAGCGGAAGCTATGCGCGGGTGATAGGAACGACAATCCTGCGCGGGCGGGCGATTTCAGATCAAGATACGGCCGGCTCACCCTATGTGGTTGTGATTAATGAAACGCTGGCCAAGCGTTATTTTGCCGGCCAGGATCCCATGGGCCAGCAACTCGATTTTGCCGGCGACGATCCCAAGGACCGCGAGGAGAGCGGAATGCTTCAGCCATACACGATTGTCGGCGTGGTGGGCGATTCGGTCCAGCATGAGATTGCGCAACCGGTGGCGCCGGAGGTGGATCTTCCTTATGCGCAGATTCCGGTAAAGGGCTTTCTGTACCAGATTCTGGTAATGCCGATGACTACCTTTGTGGTCAAGACTCGCGGTCCAGTGGAGATTGCGGCGGCGATTCGCAGAGCCTTTCATGAATCCGCGCCGGACTTTGCCGTGGACAATTTCCTCACCATGCAGACTGCACATGAGAACGCGGATTCAAGGCAGCGCCTGGGACTGTATCTGGTGATATCGTTTGCCGGGATCGCGACCGTGATGGTGCTGGCCGGGCTCTATGGAGTGCTGTCACAGCTGGTGGGGCAGCGGCGGCGTGAGATCGGCATCCGCATGGCACTGGGCGCGGACCGCTATTCGATTGTCGGCTTGATTTTGCGCCGCGGGTTCATCCTGATTGTTGTGGGGCTGGTGGCCGGCCTGGCTGCAGCTGCGGCAGTGGAACAGTGGGTCAAGAGTTTTCTCTATGGCGTCTCCCCGGTGGATGTGGCCACCTACGCTGGCGTGGTGATTGTTCTGGTTTTAGTGGGAGCGCTGGCGGCGCTGGTGCCGGCGCGGCGGGCAGCCTCGATTGAGCCGACGCAAGCGCTGAGGGCTGATTAATCGGGTCACCGGGTCAGCGGGTCAGCGGTTTATCACCAACCTTGTTCGATTCCGAACAGCTTATTTCGTTAACGAACAATGGCGGCTCGTTTATAGGTTGTGCACTGCTTAACTGCTGCTTTTCAGTCATTTGCGAGAGCTCAACTTCGGCAGACAAAATGCCTAAAGCACAGGGGACAGGTCACAGGGAACAGGTGACAGTTAGGGCAAAAGCAAAACCAACACCAACGGCAACACCTACCACGGAGACACTGAGGCACGGAGACACTGAGAAAAGCAAAAAGAATTGGGGAAGAGCAAAACAAAGCAGCAGAGAGAACATCCGAGAACGGAGATGACATTTAGCCGCGAAGTCGATTTCAAATTGCCAACTTACCAAATTACTCAATTACCACATTCTTCATTATGCATAATTTGATTCAGGATGTTCGCTACGCTTTGCGCATGCTGCGCAAGTCTCCTGCTTTCACCGTTGTGGTTGCGCTGTCGCTGGGGCTGGGGATTGGCGTCAACACTACGATTTTCAGTTTTGTGAATGCTGCGCTGTTTCGCCCACCGGCGGTGGAAAAGCCGGGGCAACTGGCTGAGGTGTGGCAGCATGTGAAAAGCAGGAGCGGCTTCAACAGCTATTCTCCTTTGAGTTATCCGGACTTCGACTACTACCGAACCAACAATCATGTTTTCTCCGGCATGATTGCTTTCGAATCCGAATTTGGCTCGGTGAGCTGGAACCATGGTGACCAAAGCGAGAACCTGACGGGAGAGCTGGTTTCAGGAAATTACTTTTCCCTGCTGGGAGTGAATGCGGCCCTGGGACGCACCCTTAGCGCGGAAGATGATCGCGTGGAGGGCGCGAGTCCGGTGGTGGTGCTGAGACACGCGTGCTGGCAGCGGAAGTTTGCCTCTGATCCCAATATTGTTGGCAAAGAGCTGACTCTGAACGGACATAAATTCACGGTGGCAGGAGTTGCAGCGCAAAAATTTGACGGCATGCTGATCGGCTTTGCCCCGGACTTCTGGGCGCCCATCTCTGCACATCGTGAGATCGAGCCCTCTCATCCGGATTTGGTAGCATCGCGCGATGCTCACTGGCTGATGGCGGTAGGAAGATTACGGCCGGGCATGAGTGCGGCACAGGCCAATTCAGAGTTCACGATCCTGGCGCATCAGCTTTTTACAGAACATCCGGTGACGAACAAAGACCTGACGGCGGTGGTTGTGCCCGCCGACCTTACGCCGACTCCATTGCGTGGATTGGTAAGCGGAGTGGCGGCGCTGCTGATGGCGATTGTGGGACTGGTGCTGCTGATTGCGTGCGCCAACGTGACCAATCTTTCCCTGGCGCAGGCAGTAAGGCGGCAAGGCGAACTGGCGGTGCGCTTGGCTTTGGGCGCGCCGCGGTGGCGTGTGATGCAGCAGATGCTGACAGAGTCGATTCTGCTGGCCTGCCTGGGCGGCGCGGTAGGCGTGCTGATTGCATTGTGGGGAGCTCCGCTGCTGGTAGCGCTGAAACCATCGTTTCTGCCCATCTCCATGGATGTAACTCCTGACTGGCATGTGCTGGCGTTCACGCTGGCGCTATCGGTGATCACCGGCGTGCTCGTAGGCATTGCTCCGGCATTGCGCAGCACGAAAAACAGAGTAGTCACGGGGTTCAACCTGCTGGCCAATGCCAGCAGCTACTCCAAGTCGCTGCTAAGAAATTTTCTGGTAGTGTCGCAGGTGGCGTTTGGTTTGTTGCTGTTGATCGTCGCGGGCCTTTGTGTGCGCAGCCTCAGGAATGCGCATGCGGTTGATCCCGGCTTTGATGTTGAGCACGCATTGACGGCGTCGTTCGACCTGACTACTGCCGGGTATGATCAGGCACGCGGAGAGGCCCTGGAAAAACAACTGGTGGAGCGGCTGAAGGCCTTGCCCGGAGTGAGTTCAGTGGGTCTGGCCGACCATCTGCCGCTGGGAACGCAGACAGACCAGAGCGGATTTGAGGCAGACGGACGGGAGATCACTTACGATTTTGCCGCGATTGGTCCTGGCTATCTTCAGAGCATGGGAATTCCGCTACTGCAGGGCCGTGATTTCAACTACAACGACAGCGGGTCCGCGCCAGATGTTGTGATTGTCAACGAGGCATTCGCGCGGAAGGCGTGGCCCGGCGAAGATGCGGTAGGCAAGGCAATTCCCGTGGTCGGGACAAAGCGCACCGGGCGGGTGGTTGGCGTGGTGGGGACGGGGAAGTACCGGAGCCTGGGAGAAGATCCGAGGCCGTTCGTGTTTAAGCCTCTGCTGCAGAGCTATGACCCCACATCAGCGGTGGTTGTGCGCACCAGCGTTCCACCGGGAGCCATGGTGGAAACTGTGCGGCGCGAGATGGCGGGAATTGATCCGGCGCTGGCAGTGGAGGCGCAGACTTTAAAAGAACATTTGCAGCTGGCTCTGTTTCCTGCGGAAGCCGCAGGAGCTTTGCTGGGCAGCTTTGGTTTGCTGGCTCTGGCTCTGGCGGTGGTCGGACTCTATGGAATGCTGGCCTACAGCGTAGGCCAGCGGACACGCGAAATCGGCATCCGGACGGCGCTGGGCGCGCAGACCAACGATGTGCTCAAGCTGGTGATGCTGCAGGGAATCAAGCTGGCAGGGATCGGCATGGCGATTGGGCTGGCGGCGGCATTGTTCTCCACCCGATTGCTGGTGTTTCTGCTGTATGGAATCAGCCCGACTGATCCACTTGCGTTTGCCGGGGTGACGGCTGCGTTTCTGGGCATCGTTTTGCTGGCTACTTATCTGCCGGCGCGGCGGGCGACGAAAGTGGACCCCATCGTTGCACTACGCTACGAGTAGTGGGAAGAATCGGGTGATCGCGCGTGACCTCCACCCCATCGCGCAAAACCGGCGCGCTGGGGACCCCGGTGATCGGGTGATCGCCGTGATCTGAAGCCACCCACCACATCTCGTGAGAATTCCATTGCCAACTAACCCGTTACCACTTCATCCGTTCGCGCAGGGAGGTGATGTGGGCGGTGTGGTGGCGGCCGTGCCAATCGTAGAGCGCTACAATCCAGTCGATGTTTCTGACACCGGCTTCCGGATGGTTGAACTTGCGGAGGAAGTCGTCCGGCTGCAGCGATTTTAGAAGTGTGACCCAGCGGGCATGGACGGACTCCAGCAGGTTGAGCGAGACCTCCAGCGGAGTTAGCTCTGAGTCCTTGAGCTTGGCCCAGGCGTCTTCGTTATAAGGCTTGATGGTGGGGACGTTTTCTGTGAGCGCCAGCTTGCAGCGGATGTAGGCGTTCAGGTGGCTGTCTGGAACGTGGTGGACCAGCTGCTTTACCGTCCAGCCGCCTTCGCGATATGGAGTGTCAACCTGCTCCTTGTTGAGTCCGGTGATGGCCGACCGGAAACGCTTGGGCAGGGAGGCAATCTCCTCGATATGCCTGGTACGGAGTTCAGGTGTAGGGTTGGAGTCAGGGGCAAAATTCCCGATAGGATAGCGAAGGTCAGCCATGCAGAACCTCTTTCACTGCGACGCAATGGGAGTCCTAAGAACTTCAATCATAGAACAAAGCCAAATTGGCAAATAGTCCGCCGGATTTGAAGGGCGAACCGCAAGGCGCCTCCGGGTCTCCGCTCCGCGAACGCCCGTCGAGATGACGGACCAGAGGCTGGCGATGCTTGGCCCTGCTTCTTCCTTAGAACCAACTTTCTGAACAACTTGCGATCCGGTGTTGATGCGGGCGTCGGTTCCAGTTTCGGGGAGGTTTGGGCCCTCTGGAGGGGTGTCCGGAGGGTACCGGGGCGGTGGAAATGGAGTCTAAGATCCGTCCAATCCATAGGAAATGCCTATTTATCAACAGGTTACGTCTTAACACTAATTTTCTTGACGTTCTGGCAGACTGCGTTTACCGTAGAACATCCAACTGAGGAGTCAGGTTGCGGACTCCGAGAAGCAGAAGATTTTAAGCAACTTCGAAGCTACTAGGTCCGTCTAATACGACGAACCGGGTCTCTGGTTAAATCCCAATCGGCCAATAAGTACCTTTAAACCAGGCACTGTCAGCGGCTTCGGCGATTTTCTATCCGGAATTTAATTACAAATTTTCTGGACTTATATTAAGACCCAACTATAGGAGGCGATCATGCGTTCTGATCTTATTTATGACTCACTCAAGCCGGTCACCAACCGCTACATGTTGTGCCAGCTTGTATCGAAAGCAACTCGCAAGTTTCACAAACCCAACACCCGCATTCAGGACACCATGAACGACGTCCTGGTCCGGGTGGGCAGGGCCGACGAGCCCGAGGCTGTGATTTCCGGACCGGTGGGAACGGTTGCGGAACCCCAGCGTCGCGCTGCATAATAGGCTTTCCTGAAATCCTGCTGGACCGGTGGTCCAGCAGGTCCTCGGGTGACCCGAGGCATGCATTTTTTAAGACATTCTCGCCCCTGAACTGGCGTAATCCCCCCTTTATCAATTCAAAAAAATCCCGTAGGTGAATATGACGATTGCGGAACTAAAAGAAAAGAACATCACTGAGCTTACAAAGATTGCCCGCACCCTTGACCTCCCCGGCGCCAGCGGCCTTCGCAAGCAGGACCTCATCTTCAAAATCCTGCAAGCTCAGAGCGAAAAAGAAGGACACATCTTTGCCGAAGGAGTGCTGGAAATCCTGCCCGATGGCTACGGCTTCCTGCGCTCGCCGGACTACAACTATCTGCCCGGCCCGGACGACATCTATGTTTCTCCTTCGCAGATTCGCAAGTTCGACTTGAAAACCGGAGATACGATCAGCGGCCAGGTGCGTCCGCCGCATGAGGGCGAAAAATATTTTGCCCTGGTCAAGATTGAGGCAGTCAACTTTGAGTCGCCGGAAGAGGCGCGCAATAAGATCCTGTTTGACAACCTCACGCCACTTTATCCGCAACAGCGGATCAAGCTGGAGACGGTGAAGGACAATCTGACAGCGCGAGTGATGGACTTGCTGACGCCGATCGGCAAAGGGCAGCGTGGGCTGATTGTTTCTCCTCCGCGCGCCGGCAAAACCATGATTCTGCAGAATATTGCCAACTCCATTACGACCAATCATCCGGAAGTGGTGTTGATTGTGCTGCTGATCGACGAGCGGCCGGAAGAAGTTACAGACATGCAGCGCTCGGTGAAAGGCGAGGTCATCTCTTCGACCTTTGATGAGCCTGCCGCCCGCCACGTGCAGGTAGCGGAGATGGTGATCGAAAAGGCCAAGCGGCTGGTGGAGCACAAGCGCGATGTGGTGATCCTGCTGGACTCGATTACACGCCTGGCGCGCGCTTACAACACCATTGTTCCGCCTTCGGGCAAGGTGCTCTCCGGCGGCGTTGACTCCAATGCTTTGCAGCGGCCCAAGCGCTTTTTTGGCGCTGCCCGCAATATAGAAGAAGGTGGATCGCTGACCATCGCGGCTACCGCGCTGATTGAAACCGGGTCGCGCATGGATGATGTGATCTTTGAAGAGTTCAAGGGCACCGGCAACATGGAGGTAATTCTGGACCGCAAGCTCTCTGATAAGCGCGTCTTCCCGGCCATTGACATCCAGCGCTCCGGTACGCGTAAGGAAGAGCTGATCATCCCCAAGGAAGACCTGCAACGCACCTGGGTATTGCGCAAGGTACTGAGCCCGCTCTCCCCGGTAGAAGCCATGGAACTGCTCATCGAACGACTGGGTAAGACCCGGTCTAACGGTGAGTTCCTGGCGAATATGAGCTCGTTGTGAGGAAGTAATTAGTAGTTAGCCGCAGCAACTCCAAAATCACGGGCGGTGGCTCCTGGCTTCTAGCTGAAAACCGGGCCCTTGGCAACCGCTAAGGCGCGAAAACCGGCGTGGGCATTGGGCGCATGGCCCTGGCCCAAACCCCAAAAGCAAAACCAACGGCGGGAAAGAGCGCCTTTGGCCCTTGGCCTACCCCTGAAGACCCAAACCAGATACAACCTCAAGCTCAGCCCGCGGCAAAGCGACGCCTAGAGGTAAATAAGCCGCCAACGTAGGGGAACACCTGAGCTTGGATAGCTTCCATGGCTTCCCTGGGCAGGGGCAGAAGCGCCACTCGAGCCCAAAATCGCAAAGGCCAACAACCCTGAATTAAGGTTCATTTGCGGGATGCCGAAAACTGCTCCAAGAAGGCAACGGGAGGGGCCTGCGGTGGCAGTTTGGAGTGCCCCGGCCGGCCTCTCCCAGACGACCACAGCCCTGTGGTAACTACCGTAATCGGAGCAGAATCAATCATGATATTCCTGGGCTTGCGGTCTTTGTTTTAAGTTACAGGCTGAGCGGGCGCTTTTAGCTGTCCGGTTTCTACTGCGGGAATGTGTGGAGGAGAAGCTGGCGAGCGCGCATTGGCACAACAATAACTGTGGTACTCTGTACCCAACAACACTCCTCTGTACAAGCAGCAGTGGCACAAACAAAAAAATCCGGCTTTCACATCTCCTACATCACCATTACTTATCGCAGTGTTTTTCTGGGGATTTTTGCAGTCATTGGACTGGCGCTGGTGGTGGCGTATTTCGCTTTTCCGGATGCTTCAGGCAGGATCGTGGACTCGAGCGAGCGATGGCTGGAAAAACTTCTGGTGAAAACCGGGCTGGTGAGCAGTCCCGGTCCCAGTGCTCCGGCGGAACCGGGACCGCAGCAAGCGCACTTCACCAATATCGATGGCAACGTACGAGTTAAAAAGATCAGCACCAATACCTGGATTAATGCGGACTACAACGTGGCGCTGGAGAAAGGCGACGTGATCCAGACGTCGTCTCAGGGTCTTTCCAAGATCGTGTTTGCTGATGGAACCAATTACACGGTCAAGCCTGATTCACTCATCGTGGTGCAGGAGAACTCAGTCAACTCTGCGCAACAGACGAAAGTAGCCGTAGAGGTAACAACCGGGACAGTTGATCTGGCGACCTCTTCGCTGGCGCAGGGTTCGAAGTCTCAGGTTATTGTGGCAGGATCTACGACGACATTCGCGGCGGACACGTCGGCGGAAGTCCTGAATGATCCGCGCAGCGACCAGCATGAAATCCTGTTGAAAAAAGGCGCAGGCGAGGTGAACCGCAGCGGGGAAGTAGTGAAACTGAGCAACTTTGAAAGAGTGACTTTCAAGGACGATTCACCGAAGATGACCAAGAGCAAGGAAATCGGTCCGCCGACTTTGATTCAACCCCCGAACATGCTGCCGGTGTTCGTGGAAAAAAGCAGTAAGCCGGTGGATTTTTCCTGGACGCCGGTGGACGGAGCGAAGAAGTACAAGATCCGAATTTCCAGGAACCCTTACTTTTCCTCGCTGGTGATTACTCCAGCGCCGCTGGTTGCGAGCACGCAAGTACAGCTTACCAATCTGCCGGAAGGGGCCTATTACTGGTCTGTAACCACCGTTGGCGACAACGGCAAAGAATCTGTCGAGAGTGAAAAGAACAGGTTTACGATTGTGCCCAAATCGGCAAATCAGGCAACGATCGCGCTGGAGCTGGAGGAGTTTTCGCAACGTGGGCACGTAATTGAGGTCAAGGGCCGGACGGAGCCGGGCGCGCGGGTGATGGTGAACGGGCAGGAAGTAGCGATGATTGCTGCGGACGGCGGTTTTCACCACTTCACGCCTCCGCTGCCGTCAGGGGAAAACATTATTACTGTTACCGCACAAAATGCAAGAGGGGGAACAAGCACCAAAACCAGCAGCGTGTTAATCCAGTAGAATCTTGGTGTGATGCCAGCGTTTACGCGGATGTTAGTTATTTTGCGATAGTTGCATTATGGCCCGGTCGAAGAATTTGGTAATTGGGGTGATTTGGCAATTTGAAATCAAAATCAAAAGCTGGAGACGAAGGGCACGACGACAAGGGCATATCAAGGACCGAGCCCTTGGCTGGTTGTTGTGCGATTTGTGGTGGACCGCTCAAGTGAAATCTGAGGCGGTTTTAATTTCCGGCGAATTGCATCGCCGGGTTGACAAGGATTTTTCAGAACCATTTCTCTAGAAAGAAGCAGGTATGTCGTCAAACGGTTTTAAGTCAGAGAGTTCGCGCATTCACAATCTGCGTTCGCTCTTCAGCATGTTTTCCAGCGATCTCGCCATTGACCTGGGCACCGCCAATACACTGGTGTACGCCAAAGGGAAGGGCATTGTCGTCAACGAGCCTTCCATTGTGGCCATCAACAAGAACACCGGGGAAGTTGAGGCGGTGGGCAAAGAGGCCAAAGAGATGCTGGGCCGCACGCCGGGAAATATTGTGGCCATCAAGCCGATGAAGGACGGTGTAATCGCCGACTTCAAGGTGACGGAAAAGATGCTGAATTATTTCATTCAGAAGGCGCACAATCGCAAGATGCTGGTGCATCCGCGCATTGTGATCGGGGTGCCCTCTGAGATCACGCAGGTGGAGAAGCGGGCAGTGATGGATTCAGCGTATCGCGCCAAGGCCAGCGAGGTGCACCTGGTGGAGCAGGCGATGGTGGCGGCGATCGGCGCAGGACTGCCGATTACCGAGCCCAGCGGCAACATGGTGGTGGACATTGGCGGCGGCACCACAGACATCGCGGTGATTTCGCTCAGCGGCATTGTCTACTCGCGTTCGGTGCGGATGGCGGGCAACCAGATGGACGAAGCCATCATGAATTACCTGAAGCGCAAGTACAACCTGCTGATCGGCGAGCGCACGGCGGAACAGATCAAGATTGAGATTGGCTCCGCTTATCCGCTGGACAAGCCGCTGACCATGGAAATCAAGGGCCGCAACCTGATAGAAGGCGTGCCCAAGACAATCACGATTGACGACAGCGAGATTCGCGAGGCGCTCAGCGAATGCATCAGCACCATCATGAATGCGATTCGCGTAGCCCTGGAGCGTACGCCGCCGGAGTTGAGCGCCGACATCAGCGATCGCGGTATTGTTCTGACGGGCGGAGGCGCACTGCTCAAGAACCTGGACAAGCGGATCAGGGAAGAGACCGGGTTGCCGGTTTCCATCGCAGATGATCCCCTGGCCAGCGTGGTGCTGGGCACGGGCAAAATGCTTAGCGACTTCAAGCTGTTACGCAAGATTTCAATCGAATAAGCCAGGTCGCTGCGCAGACAGCCCAGTTTTACCAAGGCTGCTAACTGCTGTTGATAGTTTTGCTGGCATAGGCAATCGGTGCATCGGTGCATCGGTTCATCGGTGCGCATCATCATGGAAAGTTTTTTTGGCCGTTACAAGAATCCGCTAGTGTTGATGGCGGTTCTCTTCATTCAAGTCATCGGGCTCGCCACCCAGGTCAAGCGTCCTTCCGATCCAAAAACGCCCAACTCTCCGGGCACGCGACTGATTCGCGTGTGGGCGGTTACCGCATTTACTCCGGTGGAGCGGGCTTTTGTGGGCACCGGACGCTTTGTCCGCAATATCTGGCACAACTGGATCGATTTGCATGGTGTGCGCAAGCAGAACCAGGATTTGCAGGCGGAAATCTCGCGCCTGCGAATGGAACAGACGCGACTGAGAGAAGATGCGGAGCAGGGGCACCGGCTGCAGACTTTGCTCGGGTTCCGGGAAAAATTCATCTCTGAAACTGTGGCGGCCCAGGTGATTGGGACCAGTGGCAGTGAGAAATCGCATGTGATCTACATTGACAAAGGTTCCCGCGACGGCCTGCACACGGACATGGCGGTGATCACGCCGGATGGCATTGTAGGGAAAGTGAAGGACGTTTTTCCTTTGAGCGCGCAGGTGTTGATGATCAGCGATCGTGACAGCGGCGCAGGAGTGATCCTGGAGAAGTCGCGCCTGCAAGGCGTGCTGAAGGGTACTCATCTGGGGGAAATTCAGGTGGATGGCGTGCTGGCCGACGAAAAAATTGAGGTTGGCGAAAAGGTCATTGCCAGTGGAGGCGACCGCATTTATCCCAAGGGATTTCCGGTGGGGACAGTGACCAGCGCTGTGCCCGACCGTGATAGCGGAGCATTCCTCATCATTAAAGTGAAGCCTGCTGCCGACCTGAATCGCCTGGAAGAGGTACTGGTAGTCACGAAAATGTCAGATCAGAGCTCGGTGGTGGCTGGGAATGAAGGGCACGTGCGCGCCGCCGACATCCTGGCCCAACGGCTGCCGAGTGTGCCCAAAACCGAGCCGCAGCCTGGCACGTCGATTCCATTGGACGGTGGGAAAAAGAAGGCTGTCGCGACTCCGGAGTTAAAGAAACCGGGCACAAACTCCACGCCGGGCGGTACTACCGCACCCGCGAAAGCCAAGTCGAAAAAGATTGAAGCACAACCCGGTCAGGCCACGACGGAAAAAATCACTCCCAACGAATCTGAGCAAGCCCAGCCTGCCGACAAGCCGAAGGTAGAAAAGCCGCAGGATCTGCCGAAGCCTCCCAACGCGACGGAGAATCCGCCGCAATGAGCGTGGCTGTCACCTACACATCGCGAGAAGAGATTGAAGTCCACAAATTCAGTTGGGCTGTCTCTGTGGGAATTCCGCTGGCGGCGGTCTTTATCCAGGTTTTCTTTCCCATCAGGCTGAAGTTCCTGATGGTTTTCGACCTGCCGTTGCTGGTGACCATCTACTTTGCAGTGGCTCGGCGCAAGCCGATTGCCGGATTGATTACCGGCGCACTGATCGGAACCTTGCAGGATGCATTCGGGCACCACTATATCGGTTTAAACGGAATCGCGAAGACCATCATTGGCTTTCTGGCCTCCTCGCTGGGAGTCAGGATCGACGTGGAGAACCCCGGCTCGCGCTTCCTGATGACGGTGGGCTTTTACCTGCTCCATCAGGTCATCCTCACCTTGATCGACGTGGTCCTTGTGGGCGTAAGAGAACCATGGATGTGGGGCCATACCCTGATCACCGCAGTTGCCAATGGGCTGCTGGCAGTGGTGCTGTTTGTGGCGCTGGACAGGCTGAGAATCAGGGGATAAAGAAATCGGTGCATCGGGTCATCGGGTCATCGGTCAACCTACACGTCATCCGCGCTTAGCCCGAGCATTCAGGAATTCGTCGTCACGGCTCGCTTCGCTCACGGACGCGGCCCGTCTCATTTAATCCTTCAGTAACTACCTTGAGGCATTTGCCGTAGTCTCAGAGATGCCGAAATGTTGTACTCTAGATCAAGGAAACCTCTGGCAATCAGCTCCAGGCAGTCATGCTCGGCCGCAACGAAAAGCTTCCGCAGACCAAACTGACGGTTGTGCAGTACGTCACTCTGGTGGTGTTTCTGGTTCTGTCCTACGGACTGTGGAGCCTGCAAATCCGCAAGAGCGATGAATACGAGGGCAAGGCGCAGCAGAACCGCATCCGCAGCGTGCCTATCCTGGCGGCGCGAGGAAAGATCCTGGATCGTGAAGGCCGGGAAATCGTAATCGACTACCCTTCGTACTCGGCGCTGTTGTTGCGTGACCAGATGCGCGACTTGAACGCCGATTCGGAAAAAATTGCTGAGGGTCTGCACGTTTCAGCGGACGAGATTCGCGAGAAGGTGCGGAGATACCAACTGGCACGCAAGCCCGCATTTCAGCCCATCATCATCAAAGACGACATCACGTCGGACGAGCAAGCCTTCATCGAATCGCACAAAGATGAATTTCCTGAGCTGGAAACGCTGATGGTGCACCGGCGGGTCTATCCCAAGAACGGTTTTATGGCGCAGCTCATAGGTTATGTGGGCGAAGTCAGCGAAGACATGCTGAACTCCGATAAATATGACCAGTATGAGCGCGGCGACATCGTGGGCCAATCCGGAATTGAGTTTCAATACAACAACCTGCTCATGGGCGAAAATGGCTCGCGCCGCGTGCTGGTGGACAGCAAAGGCAAAGAAGTGGGGCGCGAGAGCACTGAACCCGCTGTAGCAGGCAAGCCGCTTAAGTTGACGATCGACCTTGATATTCAGATTGCGGCGGAACAGGCCATGGAGGGCAGAAATGGCGCGGTGGTGGCGATGGACCCGCGCACGGGAGAAATTCTGGCCATGGTGAGCCGGCCGATTTTTGATCCCAACGATTTTACGGTGCGCATTTCACGGGACGAATGGAGCCGGCTGGTCAATGATCCCGCGCACCCGCTGATGAATAAGGCCATCCAGGCGCAACTTGCGCCGGGTTCGACGTTCAAGATCATCATGTCTGTAGCCGGACTGCAGGAAGGTATTGCGGAACATCTCAAGGTGAATTGTCCAGGCGGCGGAACTTTTTTCGGGCGTTACTTTAAATGTTGGATTTCAGATAAACACCAGGTCCATGGCACCGTGGATATTTCCAAGGGAATCTATCAGTCCTGCGATACGTTTTTCTATACGCTGGCGGAGCGGCTGGGCATTGAGAAGATTGCAAAATGGGCGTCCATGCTGGGGATCGGAAAGAAGAGTGGCATTGATTTGCCGGGTGAAGTCAGCGGCGTGATGCCTTCAGAGGAATGGAAGATCAGGAACTTCCACCAGAAGTATTACGCGGGAGAGGTCATTTCGGTGGGCATCGGGCAAGGAGCGGTGGCGGTGACTCCCATCCAATTGGCGCGAGCCATTGCCGCCATCACCACAGGAGGCACCCTGGTGCGGCCACATGTAGTTAATCCTGACGAGATCCCGCCGGGCTCGCCCAATGCTTTAGATAATAGCGTTCCCATGGTGACCCATCTCCCCATTGATCCGCAAAACTGGATCACCATTACTGATGCCATGGGAAACGTTGTCAATCCCATAGGAACAGCTTTTGCATCGCATCTGCAAGGGGTGGACTTCGCCGGAAAAACAGGCAGCGCGCAGGTTGTCAGTAACGCGTTTCGCAAGACCAAGGCGGGCGCCAGCAGCGTGTTCAAGGACAACGGATGGTTTGTAGGCGTGACGCCGCGACGCAACCCGGAGATTGTGGTTGCGCTGCTGATCGAACAAGGAGAACACGGTCCGGTCGCTGCGCAGCTTGCGTCCAAGGTGATCAAGGCATTTGTGGAGAAGCAGCGACGCCTCCATAATAATCCCACGCTGTTCAGTGACAAGTCGGACCCCGGCATCGTGCCTCTGGCCGGCGTCTGGAATACAACAGACCCGCAGGATGATGGGGCGCCAGTGACGGCAAAAGCTGGTAACGATCATCTGCAGGGTGCACACTTCTTCATCAAGATGGGCAAGGCCGGCCTGGCAGATTACAAACGATCCTCGCGTTCCCTTGCGGCCATTCTTCCGGGTGGGCAGTAATGCGGCGGATGATCTCCTTCCGAGACTTTGACTGGGTGTTGCTCACTTTTGTCCTGATTATCTGCACCTGCAGCGTGGTAGAGGTCTATTCGACCACCTACGGCACAAAATTTGCCGGCGCCCACATCCGGCAGATCTATTGGATCACCGGCGGGCTGGTGTTGATGTTCCTGGTGAGCCTGCTCAATTACCAGATCCTGCTGGAAAACTCCCATTGGTTTTATGCTGCCGCTGTTGGTTCGCTGCTGGCGGTGACTTTCTTTGGCAAAAAATATCTGGGCGCGAAACGCTGGGTGCAGCTGCCGGGAGGCCAGCACTTTCAGCCGTCGGAATGGGTGAAGCTGGTCCTGATCATTGTTCTGGCCAAATACTTCAGCGACGCACAGGAGCGAGCCTCATTTTCAGACATTGTGAAGGCCGGAGCGATCGCCGCAGTTCCCATGCTGTTGGTGCTGAAGCAGCCTGATCTGGGCACCGCGCTTACCTACATTCCTGTGGCCATCATGGCGCTGTTTCTGGGCGGGATGCAATTCCGGCATGCGGCAATCATCGTGGTGGTGGCCGGAGTGCTTATGCCGACCATCTGGCATTACGGGCTCAAACCTTACCAGAAGGAGCGG
>DATDGH010000137.1:0-7794 GCA_036522215.1 Candidatus Angelobacter sp.
AAATTTACATGCTATATACAGCTACTGGCGAACTGGAAAAGCATCTGGCGCGGCATGGATTGGCGCGGGAGCACGAGATTGATGAGCGCGAGCACGCGGAGATGGTGGCGACACTTAAGGTGTCTCCGTCGCATGCTCTGGAATCAGAGGATGAGCTACACCATCGCGCGGCCTATGCGTTGATCTGGAAGACGCATTTGAAGCGACGCGAGTCGACTCTGGAAGACAGGCTGGCCAGGCTGGAAACCGACATCAGGAGAAACTATTGGCTGGTGGTTGCAGTGGGAGTGCTGGTCCTGTTCCTGCTGGCGTTTGCCATGCGCGCCAATGCGCAAGACTCAGTGGTAGTTCGGGGAGCGGGCAAGGGAACCACGACTGCCGCACCAGTTACGGCAACACCCAACGGCGCAAACCATACCGGGCTTGACGTGAACGTGCTCAACGCAGGATCGGGCGGGACCGCTTCCGGTTTTGGGTCTGCATTTCCAGTGACGGGGACTGCGGGAGGATTCAAGGACAGCAACGGCAACATGGCGGGAGCAAACCTGGACTCGAGCGGGAACCTCTTCGTTGACTGCGCCAGTGGATGCGCTGCCGTGGGAGATACGGTGGGAGCGGCGCAGACGCTGGGGGCGCTGAACAATGCAGCATCAGTAGCGCTGGCGGGCGAGCGGTCGGCGGCATTTACATTGCCGGCGGTGAATACGCTGGTGGCCACGATCACTCCGGAAGCTTCATTTGATGGAGGAACAACGTGGGTCGCGAGTTATCTGCGGCAGGATGGCCAGAATGCATGGCAACTTACGCTCGTAGCCAGCAGCACCACGGGAGCGTTTCACGTTCAGGTTCCGGGCGGCGCCTCTAACATAAGGATACGGCTAAGCAGCTACACCTCCGGATCAGCCGCGGGCGTGACCATGCGTGCCGTCGCTCAGCCGGAAGCGCTTCCGGGATGGGCGGGAATCCTGGGGCTGGCGGGGTCTCCGCAATGGGTGCAGGTGGCCGGATCCGATGGCGTGAACGATCGCGCGTTGAAGACGGACGCTGCGGGGGACCTTAGCGTCACATTTCCTTCTGCACAGCCGGTAAGTGCAGCCAACCTGCCGCTTCCGGCGGGCGCATCGACGGATGCCACTGCAGCGAATCCACAGTTCTCTGCAGGTACGACGACTGCGCCGAGCAAAGTTTTGCTGGCAGGAGGAAAGACAAGTGACGCGACGCCTCAATACCAACCTCTGCCGCTGACGAACGGCGGGGTGGCGGTGAAGACAGATGGCAGCGCAACCACCCAGCCTGTAAGTGGGTCTGTGACTTTGAGTTCACCGCTCCCGGCCGGAGGCAACCTCGTGGGCAAGGCCGGATTTGACGGCACCACACTGGGGACTACCAACGGCATAACTATGTATCAGGTTGCGCGGACAACAGGCACAATCACGAGTGCGAGTTCGACCATACAGGTTGCGACCCCTGGGTACGGAGTGGCAACCGTCACAGTGAACGGAACCTACGCCGGCGTAACAGTCAACTTTGAATTTTCCGACGACAGCGGGACGACTTGGTACACGGAAACGTGTACGCGCACAGATGCCGCACTCCAGGAGAACGGTGAGGCATTACCGTCTAACCAGACAAGAGCGTGGGACTGCGGAGTTTATGCGACGACCAACTTTCGGATTCGCGCGTCGGCCTATACCTCAGGGACAGCAAATATCGGAATCACTCTGAGCGCCGCGCCGATTGAGCCGGCGCCCACGGTCAGCGCGGGCTCACTGCCGCTGCCTGCGAATGCTGCCCAGGAAACTGGAGGCAATCTGGCAACACTGGCTGGAGGAGTTACGAGCAGTGTCTACCAGACAAATATCAAACAGATTGGTGGCGCCGCGGTGGTGGCCGATCCTTGCCAGGCAAACGCCAAGGTTTTCGTCTCGGTGAACCAGACGGCCAATACGCGGCTGGTGACAGGTACAGCGGCGAAGAAGATTTTTCCCTGCTCCATCAACCTGGTGACGGCCACGGCACAGAATGTTGCGCTGGTGGAAGGAACAGGAACAACTTGCGGTACGGGCACGGCAGGCGTCCAGGGATTTGGCGGGGCAACAGCGGCGACCGGATGGAACCTGGCGGCCAACGGCGGATTGACCTATGGGAACGGCGCCTCGGCGCTAGGCGCGGAAGGCACTGCAGCCGACGATTTGTGCCTGTTTCAATCTGGAACGGGACAGGTGAGTGGCGGTCTTAGTTATGTTGTCCAGTAGAAGATTGGTCATTCCGAGCGTAGCGAGGAATCTGCTGCTCGTTTTACTTCTGTGCTCGCCCGCTTTTGCCGCTGTGGCGCACGTTAAGGTGGTAGCCCAGGTCGCGAACTCAACCTCGGGTATCAGCAGCATGACGTTTACGCTGCAAGCTACGAACGCCAATGATGCGATTCTGTTTGGTGTGGGATGCAACGCCACAGGAGGGACGCCTTCGGCGGTGAGCTTGAGCGCGACCGGCTGGACATTTACTCAGCTCAGCGGAATCACCGGCAATGCCACAAATGGGTTCATGGCAAGTTTTATCGCCATTGCACCAAATACCACATCAGTCACCGCAACTCTATCGTGGACTGTATCCGGCAGTAATTGTTCAGGTTTTCAGAATGTCCTGGCAGATGAATTCTCCGGCAATGACACCACTGGTGGCGCCACCACCGCTGATGCTCACAGCCAGGCTACAGGAAGTTCGGGTTGCTCACTGTCAGTAACTCCGGCCAACGCCAATGATGGAGTGTGGTTTGCGTGCAACGACAGTGTGACCAATGTGACCGGGAGTTACAGCAAGGGTGGGGACGATGGTGCCGGTGACTGGACGGAATTCACGATTCTCTCGGGCGGCAGTGGAGTAGCACAGAGCGCCGGTTTCACCAGCAGCGGGACCATGGTAATTCTTGGCGCAACCATTAAACCTGCGGGCGGTACCGCCAGCAAGACCTGCACGATTGCCCTCACTGGTGCCGGCCCCTGTTAAAAAGCTCCACCACCGAGTAACACGGTTTCGAAGAATCCGGATTGACGTTGTTTTTCCGATCACCGGATCACCCGATCACGGGGTCCCCAGCGCGCCCGGTTTTGGCGTGATGGGGTGTGGGTCACGCGCGGTCACCCGATCCATTTACCAACTTACCCAATTACCAATTTTTGATCGAATCGACCATCGTTGGAGTCACGGCAGTTCCTGCTGCTCGATATCGAAAAGGATCACGATCCATGTCTCATCCAATGTTTCAAATCAGGTTTCCACGCAGCACCGCGCTGGGATTCGAGCCCGTTTCTGACGGAACGGCAGAGCATCCAGGCTTCGACGCGGAAGAGGTACGACAAAAGTTGGGAGAGAAGAAATTCAAAGAACTGATGGGCGCGGTGCGGACGGTGTTCTGCTGCGGACATCGCACGCACCCGGAGAACCATCCTGACAAAGCTCTGGCCGGGACTGAGGTGCATTGCATCTACGCAACCGACCTGGAGAAGTTCTTAAGAGGGAAACATGCCTAATCTAAGACTCATCAGCCTGAATGCCGCCGGTGGCGCGCAAGTGAATGTGTTGTCCAGCATTCCGGCGCGGTATGCAGAGTTCATTGAAGATGAATCGATAACTCCACAAGGGCTTGTCTACCAGGTTCCTGAAGACGGTTTTTCCGGGACGTATCAGGTGGGGCCAGGAACGGAGCCGATCAAGCTGCAAAACGATATGTCCCAGGGCCGCGGGTGCAGTCCGCTGCTGGGCCTGCCGGCCCAAAATTCGCCGGGAGCCTTCAACTTTCGCCCGGCAGACACGCTGCTCAAGGCCACATCAGCCACTGCTTCAACCACCAAGATCCGAGTGCGGGAACGGGAATGACGCGAATCGGGTGATCGCCGTGATCGCACGTGATCGTGCGTGACCTCCACCCCGGCACGCCAAAACCGGGCGCGCCTCCACCCCAAAATGCGCAACAGAGGGGCATATTTGGGGATCCCGGCATCGGAGACTGGCTTTGCCCTTGATATCCCTATCCATTGTGAGATTTGGTTTGGGTTTTGATTTTCAATTACCAAATTACTAACTTACCAAATTACCAAATTCGCAGCGAGAACGGGACTGTCTGCATCAACAACGAGTACAAAATTCTCGTTGTCGCGTGCATAACGGCCTAACTACTAATTACTTCTTTATGCGCTCAGTTCTTCTGTCTCTCTTTGTATTCTTTTGCCTTTTTGTTACCACCGGCTGGCAATCCAGCGGCGGCAGAATCGGCGGATTGCGGGTGTTCAACGGACCGCCCACGGGATCATGTGCCAGCAATCAGACGGCGGTGGACTCAACTACAGGGAATTTTTATAGCTGCAAAACAGGAGCGTGGAACCAGGTGACAGGCGGCGGTGGTGGAAGCTCGAATTCTGTAATTTCTATGGGAGCAGTATCTGTTCCGATTACCAATCCTAAATTTCCCGTTGCGTATTCCATCAACACGCCTGCGGGCGACACCGATCTGTACACGGTGCCGGCCAATAGAAAGGCGCTGGTGATTGAGGTGGTTTTCACCAATCCTGCGGGAAACAGCGGAAGCGTTTCCTGCGATGCTGAGGTGAAGGTTGCAGGCGTCTATCATCGGTTCGATTTTGCCACCCTGGGCGCGACGGTGGGCACTTACGCCAGCGTCAATTCCGTTGCTCCATTTTTGCTGGCTGCCGGAGAGACATTTGCGGTGAATACAGACCATGCCGGTCTTACGGTCTGGCCGTACATTGTGGAATTTGATTCTTCGGTGCCCATCTTCGATGCCAGGCTGTTCTCGTTGAATGCGGGTAACAACACGCTGTTTACAGTGCCGGCCAGCAAGACGGTGAGCTTTGTTGCGTTCCCATCGGCATTCAACTATCCGTTGCAGGGCCACGTCTGGTACTACAACTTGAGTGGCGGTAATCGGACGGTACAGATGAATGCCGTGCCCAGCGGAGGGAGTCCCGGAGTGGGGAATGCAATCTTCAATGGGCTGGTGAGCACACGGCAGATGGCCCAGCCGATCATCTACGGCGGCCTGGCGCCGGGCGATTTCATCAACGTCAATACTGACGTGAATACGGCGGCGCAGATGGCTTGGGTGATTTATATAACGTCGTAACCTTACAAAATTACCACCTCTTTAATGTGTCCTCTGTGGTTGAGGTTTGTCTTGCCCTCGACTTTCAATTACCAACTTACCAACTTACAAAATTACCAACTTTTTAATGTGCGCTGTGTGGTTGAGGTTTGTCTTGCCCTTGTCTTTCAATTACCAACTTACCAACTTACAAAATTACCAACTCTTTAATGCCCTTCCTCACCTCTCTTCAAATCCTATCCATGCCAAACCGGAAGCGTGCCGAAAGACTGAATGTTCTGAGTCAGATTCTCGACCATGGCACCGAAGAAGACTACCTGGAACTACTGGTCGGCTGGGGCGTCCCCGGGGCACAACTTATGCGGCTTTTAAACGAGTTCCGGGGACGGCAACGGGAGAAGCGCGGACTGCTAGAGTGACCGGTGGGATGGCGTGATTGCAGCTCAGCATTTATGATTGTCAATCTGGTGCCACCAAACGCGGCCTGCTGTAAATACTCAAGCTACCCTATATCTTGAGCAGAATCCCCAGCCCAGTACTTAGAAGATCCTTCCAACTAAAGGACCTGTTGGTGCCAACGCCCCTGACAACATTCTGCAGAGCCTGTGCTTGCTGATCTGTAATGATCTGGCTATTCTTCGCTGTGGTCACAGCCTGTTGTGTAGGTACCACATACGAAAAAACAATAGACTCCTCCTGCTGGACCTTGTTGCTGTTGGTCATTTTAAAATGCAGAGCCGGCGGCGGAAGCGGCGGAGAGCTCTCCGACGGCTGCTTCTGCAACGACCTTGCGAACAGCTGCTGGAGCCCGCCGACGTCTAGTGTTGCCGTAAGCTGGTTCCCGGTGACAAGGGCCGCTTGAGAGACTATCGGTTTGCCATCTCCAAAATCAACCTCGAAGCTTCCGGAGCTAGGCGGCGACGAGGCATTCCACGTCGCTGTAAATCCGCTTATGCTTAAATCAAGCTTAACGCTTCCCGTAAAATTGAAGGCCGGAGGCAGTGGTTTAGTTCGCACTATTCTCGTTTCCGGAGGAGCGCGCTCACCCAAAACATTTGAAGCCCAGAGAGTCACTTTATATTGCGTGTCAGGCTGTAGACTGCCGAAGACGAGTGGGCTTTCGATCTTGTCGGCCATCACCACTCCAAACGGATCGATGGTCACACTCCCTCTAGAATCCACTTTCCTGTATTCATCTCTGAGCGGATCTGTCAGGACGCTGCACTCCACAGTCAAGAAGCCATTCATTAAGTCAACCGGAATTAGGATGCTGTTGGCTGTGACGACGGGGTCCTTGATGACAAGTGTCGCTGGCTTCGACGACGGCAAAGTGTGAAATTTGAGCTGGTGGTATTGATCTCCTAACTGAATTGCGTTTGTCTGGTTCAATTTGTCGTCTGACAGATGGTCTAAAATCCATCCAATCAGTTTGTAGTCATGATCGGGATTGAGACCTGTTAACTTTACCGCGTGGTCACGAGCAATGTCTGGACTCACAAAAGTGGCGTCCGTAGAACCATTATCCACGCGCACTGCTGCAATCCGGATCTTACCCCATCTGTCGGTAGTGAGATGGAAAAAGGCGGTCTGGTCAGAGATGATCCCATCGCCAGCAGGCCCGATTGTAGAAGGTAGATTGCCGCTGAGTTCCGCCTTGAGCTTTGTAATCTGCGTGTTCAAGCCATCTATTGTGTCGTCCTTCGCTTTATTCTGTGACTGAAGCTGGATAATCGAGTGCTGGGCTGACAGACTAAGCTGGTAATGAGGAGAAAGCGCAACAGTGTTGTTCTCAGCATCTTGTATCTGAACGTAATACTCAATTTGGTCAGAGTTCGCAATCGGCGCTCCTACTTGGAACGAAAACAGACCTTTCGGGAGATCCACGCTATTTGGAGACACAGAAGTGTAGGCTTGACTCGTTGCTCCTCCCGCTGCCCACATACGGAAAAAAAGTTTTGTGCTGGTGGCGTAGGGCACCAGATTTGAAGCAACTTTTGTGATTACGCTGAAACCCCCGTTTTGATCAATTTGGCCGCTCACGTCGCTAAGAACCGCAGGCGGTTGATCAGCCCGTACGGACGAAGACAGGACCAGCAAAACAAGCATCAACATGAAGAAGGTCCGCCAGCACCCAAGATAATGTGCTACCAGTACCCATTTGCCACCAGCAAAACGCCCCAATACCGTAAGCATAGTTTGCACCAACCTCTCGCAGACTTTATCGTTCCTTTCCTGCTTAAGTAGTGATCAGACCTGCTAAAACGTTACAGAAATAGTTAACATCCGGCAGATCATTTGGCCATTGGACAGTTCCCAAGTGTCAAAACGCACGCTCTAACGTTAAAGAACCCGACTGTGGCCGCTTATTAGAAAATCCCAATTAAAACCGCGATGTTTTTCATAACCCTTTCTCGCCACAACGACATCATCCGCGAAAAAAACCTGCAGATCGGCTACCGTGACCACCGCATCGCCGAACTCGACGCCGAACGCAAGCTCCTCTGGGACAAACTCTGCCTGCTGGAGATTGGGGAAACAATATTTAATGATGCAAGCGATCTAACAAATGGCGCTTGTCTCGACCGTCATCCTGAACCGAGCGCAAATTGCGAGGTGAAGGACCTAAATCTCTTGACCAATCCCGAAGCGCTGCAAGCCGCAAAAAACGCCGGAAC
>DATDGH010000138.1:0-12044 GCA_036522215.1 Candidatus Angelobacter sp.
ACGCCCTCTTCGTCATATTGGTACCAGCCGGCCAGTTTGGTCCCGTTGAGTGTGCGTTCCGTTGGATCATCGGTGACGCTCAAAAATTCGGGCAGCACCTGCTGGTTGATTTTTTTGGTAAAGGTTTGCCCTTCCTGCTCACCACGTTGGCGATGCCCCTCCAACCTGTGTCCCAGCACTTCATGAAAGAAGACTGCCGCGGCCCTCCCAGACAGCAATGCCGGACCGGCAAATGGTTCCGCCAAAGGCGCCGTCCGCAGCGCCTTCAGGTCGGAGGCCATTTTTTCTACCCGGGCCCGAATTTCCGCTTCGCCCGGAAGCTGCTCCACGCTCTCGCCCGCGAAAGTCTCTGCTCGAATAGACTCCATGCCATCATCAGAACGGGTCTCTGCCTCGATAACCAGCCTGACCATCACGCTGGGATGGACGATGACACTGCCTTCCGTCGAAACAAAATGCAAACGGTTTTTGCGTACCGTCAAAGTCGCAAATGAGGAGTAGATGTGCGGGTATTTCAGAAAATATGCCGAATACTGTCGAATCATTTTTTCCAACGCAGCCTGCTCCGGAACTTTTGAGTTGGTGGAGTAATCAGTAAAGTTCTGCGGCGATTCATGGGAGAAATCCGCGGAGGTGTCCTCTTCCTGAGCGTGGACTTGCGTCCCCGATTTCACGTTCAAATAAGCCCCCGTGGCCTTCCGGTACTCTTCATAACTTAGATGCCACAGCATGCGCGTGATCGCATCAGGATCATCTTCCAGCGGGAGAATACCGCTGGATATGGCGGAGATCCGATTCGTACCGTGGGAATTGTCGAGCGTGTTTGCGCCCACCCGCATGACCACATCGGCGGTGCGGTGCTGCAGCCGGGAAGAGTTGATGATCCCGCCCTGGCTGGCCGTGATCGAAACAAGATCGTCGTCGTGAATCGAGTAACTGGTGAAATATGGGGCGGGATCCAGTTTGCCCAGGTACTCCTGGGCGCGATGCAATTCCCGCTGCATCGTCACCGTCACAACATCATCTTTCGCCGGAGGCGGAACGGCGGCACTACTGGCGACAACGCCCATCAGGCAAAAAGCCAGGGATCGAACCATCAGATTGCGGACTAAAGTTCTCATCTTCACCTCTCCGGTCATCGGAATGAAACCTGACAGGGTCAACAAATTGGCACTGGATTCGAATGGGATTTTCGCACAGCTTGAGATCGTTTGAGTCGCTTTATTATGCATCTGCGCACAGCGGTTACGCCCCCGAATCCAAAACCGGAGGGTAGCGCGACAGGTGGAGGGGAACCATTCTTTCCTCGGTGCGCTTGTCGCTGCGGGTTCGGCTCAAGCAAAATGCGTTGCTTCCGGCGCTTCCTCCCGCGCCCTCGGAAAGACCCGAACAGGCAGTGTGTTACACTATTCTTTTCAATCACATAGCACAATAACGATGCTCCTTTCGAGAGAATATGTCGGGTATCTGGCCCGGCAGCTAACTCAAAAACTTGCGGCCGGCGATTTCATCGAGACCAACCACCTTGCCGCGGTCTCCGATGCGGTGCACACCGCCATCCTGGAAGAACTCCAGCTTGAGGACCGGATCAATGACGAGGTTCGGCTGATTCTGGAGCAATACCAGGACGAGATGCGCCGCGCCGGAGCCAGCTATCAGGAGATGTTCAAAAAGGTGAAGGGCGAACTAGTGCGCAAATACAAGGCGGTGTTGTGAGGCTTTCCCGCGACAAGATGAATAAGCTGGCCCACATTGTGGCCGACACCCTGGCCGACTTGCCTCAGGTGGAATTCCTGGAAGACCGCAACAGCATTCGCATGGAGGCCCGTCGTTTGCTGGAAGAGCTACTCAAAGAGGAAGCCAAGATCGATGCTGCCGCGCGGCAGAAGATTGAAAACCAGCGAAGGACCATTCTTGAAGGCACTCAGGAGTGGGACATTCTGTACCGCAAATACTACAACGAAGAAGTCAAAAAGTTAGGAATCTGAGAATTTGTGATTTATGATTTGCGATTATTTGCGATTTTTAAATTTAGGATTTGCCATCCCACAGTGACCCACTACAGTCGTCAGAAAATCAAAGTCGCAAATTAAAAATTGCAAATTCTTTAGCGGATTTGGCCGCGCTCTTGTGGGGTCATCTGCGCCCAAAGCTGATTGAGGTTTTTGGCAATCCAGCGGTTTTCAGGTTCCATCTCGCGTGCCGTACTAAACCATTGATAAGCCTTCACGCGGTCCTGTTGCACGCAAAACCCGCTGGCATAGAGCGTCCCCATCTGTACCGCGGCGTCGGGATCATTCTGTCGCGTCGCTGCTCTCAGGTAAACCATTCCCTGCTCGCAGTTCTGGCGCACGCCCTGGCCGTGCAGGTATTGCTTCGCCTTCACCAGGGCCGCGCTAGGCTTGTTCGGCACCGGGTCAGCCGCATCATCACTCTCGGCATCATCAGTCTGCTTCTTTGCAGCACTCTCCTTTTGGGCTGTTTTGTGACTTGTTGTCGCGGCTTGCTCGCTTGTGTCCGCAGGTGAGGCCCGGCTCACTGCCACCGCTGCAGCTTGCGTGGTAGCAGCGCCTACACTGGTTGTGAGGGGTTTCAAGCTTACGGGCGGCCGATTATCACCTGCGGGCCGAGGAAGTCCAGCCGGCTCCGGCTTGGGCATCTCCGGTGATTTTGGAGATCCTTTGAAATTGGCGCGGTATTGCACAAAAATCAGCCCTGCTATGGCCACCAGCACCACCAGCAGGACCAGGAAACGCAAGCCTCGACCGGATGACTGCTCGTCTTCCAGCAAATACTCTCCTTCTTGCGCCGGCGCGTCATTCAATCCGAGGAATGAGGGACCAGACACCGAAGGCGATAAGACGACGTGATTTGTAGCGGCCGAAGGCGCATTCTGGCGCTCCGGCAAGGGCGGGGCCACCATCGTTGCCGCCTGCGTCTGAGAACCTCTCGACTCAAGGTCACGAGCGGCGCGCCGCGATTCAGGGGTCGGCAATTGCGCGTTCGCCATGGCGCTGGCGCGTTTTTTTTCCGGAGCACCCCGGCGCTCCAGCGTGCGGCGTTCAATCTGGTCTCCGCACATTCCGCAGAACTTGTAGCCCGGCTCATTCAGGTGGCCGCAAGAACTGCATTCCGTGCTCGCGTCGTCTGTTTTTGATCGTCTTTCCACCTTGCGACGCTCGAGCCGCACCCCGCACATCCCACAAAAGCGGTTTCCCTCGCGGTTTTCAGTGCCGCAGAAAGTGCAAATCATGATGCCAAAGACTCCTTGTTTGCTAAAAAACACGAATTCTCAAAATGAACAGCAACTCTCTTAAGCTCAGATGACAGTTCCTGCTGATGTGCTGCTAGGGGTAAGGTGTTTTCGCTAAGTCGTTTTACATCATAAACTTCGCGCAGTTTCGCCCTTCGAGCCAGCCGCACAGGCGATAATGGAAGCGGATGATTTCGCACGACCAACTCTCGCGCTTGGCTAGGCAAGCTGCCGTAGAGGCCGGTTTTGACCTCGCCGGAGTCGCTTCCGTCCGTGCGGAGGACTTTCCTGAGCTGTCTGCATTTACCGAATGGATCGAGTCCGGCCATGCCGGCGAGATGAAGTATCTGGAGAAACGCACGCAGTCAGGCGATCTGCGGCGAGCTTCGCTGAAGCACGCCGCGCCTTGGGCCAGGTCAGTCATCGTCTGTGCTTTAAACTACAACGCCGACGCTCCCTACTCCACCCAAGTCCACGATCCCGCTCGTGGATGGATCTCGCGCTATGCCTGGACGCCGCGTGATTACCACGACTTGCTGCTCCAACGTCTGGAGCGCGTCGAGGCTGCCGTGCGCGCCGCCGCAGCCCAGCACAATCTACACGTGGAGACACGCCGTTATGTAGACACCGGACCCGTGGTGGAGCGTGTCTACGCCAAATATGCGGGGATCGGCTGGATCGGTAAAAATACCTGCGTCATCAATCAAAAACTGGGATCGTGGATCTTCCTGGGCGTGGTGCTGACCTCACTGGAGCTTGCGCCGGATGTCCCCGCCCCGGATCGTTGCGGAAGCTGCACTCGCTGCATTGATGCCTGTCCCACCGATGCGCTCATCGCTCCCGGCAAGATGGATGCGCGCCGCTGCATTGCCTATCTCACCATAGAAAAACGCGGGGAAATACCCATGGAATTCCGGCCATCCGTGGGCCATCATGTCTTCGGCTGCGATATTTGCCAGGACGTGTGTCCGTGGAACACCAAGTCCGGTAATGCTCCGCCCGCATCCGCGCCTGAATTCCAGCCACAGGAGAAGCTGGTTCACCCGGACTTGCAATGGCTGGCGAGAATGAATGAAGAAGATTTTCGCGCAAACTTCCGCGGCTCACCCATCAAGCGGACAAAGTATGCGGGTCTGAGGCGCAATGTGGCCATTGCCATGGGGAACAGCGGGAATAGAGATTTCCTTCCCGAATTGGAACGGATGGCCCTCGATCCCGATCCCACCGTTGCCGAACATGCACGATGGGCCTTGCACCAATTGGCTTCTCAACCTTGATTCCGGCTGTGGTAATGTTTTCTCAAGCATGCAAAAACGGAAATCAGCCGCCCAATCTGCCAGTCGCAAGTACGGACGCTCTCTGATCGATCTGCGGCTGGTGGTGAAAGCCAAGACCACCACTCTGCATGGGCGTTCCAAGAACCTGGGTGAAGGCGGGATGGGCGCCACTGTCGCGGGAGACATCCCCCTGGGCGAACTGGTGGAGGTGCAATTTCAGGTCCCCCAGGTGCCCAAGCCCCTGGTTATCCGTGCTGAAGTCCGGTATCGCCAGGGATTCCAGTACGGCTTCAAGTTCCTTCAACCTACTGAAGAACAGCTTGAACTTATCCGTTCTACCGTCCGCAACCTGCCCCCCGACCAGTAAGAGGCCATTTCCGAAAACCCTTGATTTGACCCCCTTTTCCTCCTTGCTTCTGGCCACTGGGCCGGCTACCAGGTTTTCACTTTATTATGTTAGAGGAAAGGTAGCGGCAGTAGCGGCAAAAAGGCACTTCCGGAAAAACGGCCTCCGCTGCCTTGTGACTTCTTTTTAAGTCATTTAGAGTCGACCAATGCTTTTTTCGTCAAAAGTGGATGCTCACGTCAACGGTTTTCAGATGACCCGATGACCCGACGACCGGGGTCCCCGACGCGCGCTTCGCGTGGCGGGGTGGTGGTGACCCGATGACCCGATTGCAGGCACGAGATAGGTTCGTTGTCGGGCGAGTCACGGCTTGTTCAATCCGGCCTGCCGGTGGCGAGGCTGTGGCGAATATCGTTTCGCAACAAAAAAGGAATCAATCGTTCAATCCGCAACAAAGATCGTGCGTCTTTTCAATGATTTGCGCGGAAGCACGGATTGCCCATGCACATTCTCTATTTACTAAAAATTCGCCGTATATCAGGGTCCTAGCCGGTTCTTTCCAGCACCACCAGGGTTCTGTCGTCCTGGGCTTCGCGGTCGGCGCAAAAAATTCGATTGGCGGCGAGAATTGCGTCCACAGGTTCTACGGCGCCCAGATGTAGTTTTACCGGCTCCAGGCCAAATTCATCGCCCTGTGGATTGTCGGACTCACTGATGCCATCTGTCAGCATGCACAGTCGCGAGTCTTTAGCAAACTGCTGCTCAATGGCGTGAAAATTGGCATCCGGAATCAATCCTACCGGCAAATCTCCGTCATCGATCTGCACCACCGCCCCATCTTCCATGACAATCGCCGGAACATGCCCGCAATTCACAATCCGCAATGTTCCATCCTTTCGCAGTTGTCCTACCAGAAGGGTTGCGTACTTGCGGCCGGCCACGCGGGTGCAGAGAAATTTGTTGACTGAGGCCACAATCTCCACCAGTTCGGTGCCGCTGGAAAGCTGGGCGTAAAACATGCCATGGATCACTGAGGCCAGAAGCGCAGCCGAGATGCCCTTTCCCGACACATCAGCCACGATCACTGTCACTGCCTCCGGCAAGGCGAAAACGTCAAAGAAGTCTCCACCCACTTCCTTGCAGGGGATGCTGCGTCCTTTTACCCGGGCAAAATCGCCCTGCACTTCATTCTCTGAGATCAAGCTGCGCTGGATGGAGGCTGCAATCTCCATCTCCTGGCGATACTGCTGGGCGGCGCGTTCGGCCTCAACCAGCCGGGCGCTCTCCAGCAGCGCCGCGCATTCTGCTGCCAGCGCACGCAGCACGTCATGGCTTACCCCGGTGAGATTGCGCGAGACCGAACGGCTATCCAGGTAGAGGACTCCCTCAGTGTTGGCTGCAGCCTGCTCTGGCGCGCCGGCGCGGCGCGCGCGTAGCGGAATGGCAATCACGGTGCGCAGTTCGTTCAACACTATGCTTTGCCGCGCGGCCAGAGCGCTTTGCTGCGTGGTATCTGCGGCAACGAATTCTGCCGCTGAAGCCATCGCTTCCTGGACCACGGAATGGGAAACGTCTGAATCTTCACGCACCTCCTTGCCGTGCCGGTCCAGTCCGCAGGTCAACACTGTGCCGCCGCTGGGGCCCTTTAAGTAGATGAATCCTCGCTCCGCTTTGGTGATGCGCAAAGCATAGTCCACCATGTTGCGCAAAACATCTGCAATGACCACTCCACTGCTGAGGCTGCGCGCAGCTTCTAGAAAAAGCCGCAGCTTCTCCAGCTCTGAAACATCGGCTTCGCTGACCAGCCGATTGAGGATGCGGGTTGCATTGCTGACCGGTTCGCCTTCCAGGAAGAGCAGCTTCAGGTTAGGAATCCCCAGGGTGATCTCGTCCTTGTTCTTCAGGCGCGAGCGCTCGCAGCGCTGGCCGTTCACGAAGGTGCCGTGCCGGCTCCCGGCGTCAACGATGAAATATTCCCCGTTCTCATACACCAATCTGGCATGCACTCGGGACACCCGGAAATCGGGAATCACTGCATCACAATCCTGTGAGCGGCCAACCGTAAATGGCGACTGCTGGACGGCGATCTTGTGCTGCTGCCCACCGGCATCAACGAGGAGAGTAATCTCGCGCGGTCGAATTGTGGCGACGCTGGCCATTGGTGGTTTGAGGATGTCGCTTTTAATTGTCCCGGGAAAGCAATGTAGACATTCTAAGCTAAGTCTTCAGTATCTCTCTGCCGCTGTACCCAGCAACAGGTCTCCGCCCAGGGCCAGGAACGATGTTACCGCTTCCCGGTGCAACTCCTGCGCTTTGCGCAGCAAGTCGACAAATTCCTTCGATGCGCGCAATGAATCCAGCCAGGGATCGCGCAGCATGGCCGGATAACAGAAAAAGCCATTGTCTATGGCGCGTGAAAACATCTCCAGCGCCATCGCAGGCTCCCCGAGGCGTGCCAACTGACGCGCCATGTAATACAAACCTTCCGGATCGCGGAAGGTGGCTCGGCGGAATTCGTCGCTCGCCTTCAAGCTTTCCTCCCGCTTCCCTTCCAGCAGTGCGCGCAGGGCCGTCAAATACAACTTGCCCAGCCGGCCGCTGTGGCCCTGCTCTCTGTCCCGGAGTAACTCGATGGCTTCATCAACCCGACCCAGAGCCACCAATATCATGCTCACGGCATAGCCCCAATCACCACTGCTGGTTTCCAGGGCCTGGGCATAGTCACCGAGCAGGAAATAGGTGTGAGTAACACTTGTGGGAATCTGGGGATCCAGCCGCCGCGCTTCCTGGTGGGCCGCCAAAGCTGGCTGCAGCAGGCCGCAATAGCGGCACACATGGGCCAGACCGGCGAAGAGTTCAGGATCGTTCCTCCGCCGTTGCGCCCGCGTCAGCAGCCGTTTCATGGCATCTAACGAGCCGCCCTGGTCCACCTGGAGGCTGGTATAGAAATGGTGGGCCAAGGCCAGGTTCGGATTCAACCGAAAGGCTGTTTGGAAAGCCTGATCGGCCGCCTGCAGGCCTTCAACCGAACTCAGTGTGTATTTGTCCCAAAGCCAGCGCGCTCGCCCCAAACGCGCCCACGCTGGCGCGTAGGACGGATCCATTTCCACGCATCGCTCGTAGTGCTGAATGGCAACTGGCAGGTTCTTCCACTGGCGGGCCATTTCGTTGGCCCGCAAATACAGCTCATAGACTGCCGCGTTGGCCGGCCGGTCCTGCTGCAGCGCTTCCTGCTCACGCATGCTTAAGGATGGAAGAATGGACTCCAGCACTCGCCGCACCAGGTCATCGTGCAGTTCAAGCAGCTTCCCGATGTTTGACTGAAAAGCGTGTGACCACAACAAGGTGCCACTCGGGACCTCGACCAGCTGAGCTGTAATCCGCAAGTTCTCGCCCACGTTCAGCAGCGCTCCGGTTAGCACCACGTCGACGTCAGCTTCGGTCGCAATCTTCTTCAAGTCAGGCGACTCATGCGCGTATCGTTCCGCCACAATCGACGAACGCACAACCAGGTCCTCAAGGCCGGCGAGAGACGCGGTTATCGCTTCCGGCAGGCTGAAAGAAAGAAACTGGATCTCGTCACTCGGCCTCAAGACGCGAAAGGGCAACACCATGAGCCTGCGCAAGGCACGCGCTCTTACTCGACTCTCGATACCTTCGATGGCCAGCGCTTCACGAATGTCCGCTGCCATAGTCTCTGCGCTCTGGTACCGGTCTTGCGGCTGGCGCGCCAGCGCTGTGTGAATAATTCGGCTGAGTGCGGAAATCGCAGGCGATCCGGTCAGGGCCGGCGGAGATCCGTGCAAGACCGAGTGGGCCATCTCTACAAACGATTCCCCTGAAAACGGAGAATGCCCGGTCAGCAGCTCAAAAAAAATAACACCCAGAGAAAAAATGTCGGCGCGTCCGTCGATTACCTCGCCCAGAAATTGTTCCGGCGCGGCATACCTCGGAGTCCCCAGGAAAACTCCCGGAATGGTTGCACCGGAAACAGTTGTACCGCCCGGATCCAGTGTTCTCCAGGGAGTCTGCTTGGCTAGTCCAAAATCCAGGACTTTGGTGCCGTCAGGGGAAAGCAGAATATTAGAAGGTTTCAAGTCACGGTGCACAATGCCCGCGCGGTGGAAAGCTTCCAGGGCCGCCAGGATACTCAATATGATCTGCGCGGCTTCCTGCAATGAAAGTGGTCCGGGTCGCAAGCGGTCAGCGAGAGATTCTCCTTCGATCAACTCCATTACCAGAAACAAATGATCGTCTTCCTCAAGAATGTCATACAGGCGGCAAGCATTAGGGTGAGAAACGCGGGCCGCCGCGCGCGCTTCCTGCCAGGAACGCTGGCGAAGAGATGGATCAGATTGGAGCCCGGGTACTGCCTTTAAGGCGACAGAGCGGTCCAGGCGCGAATCGTGGGCGCGAAAGACCGTGCCCATTCCACCCTCGCCGAGCTTGGAAAGAATCTTGTAAGGACCCACACGCGCGGGAAATTCTGCCATGAGCAAATCCTGCCCGTTCGCTAGCATACAGAACCGCCGGGCCAGCGTCATTACCAATACGAGGGGGCTGGCTTTGCTGGAACCCTTGATAATCGTCGACCGATCACTTCAACCATGCCAACAATGCGGCAAGCCCTTAGCCTAAGACATGTAGGGGCTGAATGCTCTCCTTTGAATGCCGGCCAGGCTGTTTGGAATCAGTGGGCACTTATACCGTTTTAGCTAATAATGTGCCCGAGAAGACTTGTATCAGGGCACGAGTTTCACTCGTGCCGGAGCAGGCTTCAGCCTGCAGTAAAGAGCAGCAAACGAAACAATTCCGCTCTGCCGAAGGCCTGCGCGTAGCTCCCGGTGTTGGAGCGGAGCGCATTAAACAAATCGGCACACTATTTCTAAAAACGGTCTAAATGCTGATTTTTTCCATGGCCTGCATAACGCGCGCGATGAGTTGCAACAACCCGTTCGTATCAACCGGCTTGGAAATATATTCATCCATCCCGGTCTGCAAACAGCGTTCCCTGTCGCCCTTCATGGCGTGAGCCGTCATGGCAATGATGGGCAAGTGGCGACCTGTGATTTTTTCACTCTCGCGGATCGCCGTGGTCGCTGCGAACCCATCCATTTCCGGCATTTGCAAATCCATTAACACCAGGTCGAACGGCTCTTCTTGCAGCTTTTGCAGCGTCTCGCGTCCGGAGTTCGCTACGGCTACCTGATGACCAGCCACCTTCAGTATCTTTTCTGCGACTTTCTGATTGACCAGATTGTCTTCGGCCACCAGAATTCTCAGGCTTCGGTATCGCTCCGGGTGACTGTGCCTATCGCCATCGGCGGTCACACCTGCAGCCGATTGCGTGGTTATCTTTAACTTTGCGGTGAAACAGAAAGTTGAACCTCTGCCCAGTTCGCTTTCCACCCAGATGCGGCCTCCCATCAGGGCAACGATCCTGGAACAGATGGCCAGACCCAGGCCGGTACCGCCAAATCTGCGGGTGGTAGAGGTATCCGCCTGCGAAAATGCCTCAAAGATCACTTGCTGTTTTTCTCTGGGAATGCCAATTCCAGTGTCGGCGATGGAGAATTTCACTTCCAGTTCATCGGCTCTCACCCCGCCCACCTCCGCCGCCAGCGCGATTCGACCACGCTCAGTGAATTTGATTGCATTCCCTAACAGATTGGTCAGAACCTGCTTCAGCCGAACCGCATCTCCCACAACAGATTGCGAAAGGTCCGGGCTGATGGAGTAGCTCAGCACCAGCTCCTTCTCACTGGCACGCAAGGCCATGTTACGCATAGTGCCAAGTATCACTTCGCGGAGATCAAAGTTGTTGCAATCGAATTGCAGTTTGCCGGCCTCAATTTTGGAGAAGTCCAGGATGTCATTGATGAGCACCAGCAGAGTGTTGGCAGAGTCCTTGGCCATTACCAGCAGCTCGCTTTGCTCGGCGGTTAATCTGGTGTGCTCGGCCAGTTCCAGGGTGCCGATCACGCCGTTGAGCGGGGTACGAATTTCATGGCTCATGTTGGCCAGAAATTCGCTTTTGGCCCGCGTAGCAGCTTCAGCAGCATCCTTGGCTTGCTGCAACGCTTCTTCCGCTCTTTTACGTTCGCTGATGTCCAGGGCAATTACAGAAACGGCGATCACCTGCCCGTCTTTCAAGATAGGGGAACGGCTCAGGGAGACGTCACAGAGAGTGCCGTCCTTGCGCTGGCGCACAGTTTCAAGCTTGGTAACCGGCTGGCCCTCCAGCATGCGTTCCAGATAGTATTCCAATTCCCATGCTCGCTCCGTTGGAACAACCAGCTGCGCCGACTGGCCGACTGCTTCTTCAGCGGTATAGCCAAAGAGCTTCTCCGCCCCGCTGTTCCAGGTGACAATCTTGCCGTGACCATCAATCGACCAGATAGCGTCGGACGATGATTTCACAATCGCTGCTGTCAGGCTAAGGGCCTCCTCTGCACGCTGGCGTTGCATTACCTCCTGCTGTAATTCCCGGGTGCGCTCGTTTACCTGGGTCACCAGGTTCTCTTGTGTCTTCCTGATCTTTCGAATCCGCAAAAGATAAAGGCTCGCACCCAGTCCGAGGGCACAGAGACCGCAAAGTACATAGAACCATCGGGTTTGATAAAACCGCGGCAATAGATAAAGATGGAATGTCGCCTCCGTGGTGCTGGATACTCCTTGGTTATTGGCAATTACATGGAACCTGTAGTCTCCCGGAGGAAGATTGGTGTAGTAAGCCTCGTGCCGCGTATCCGCGTCGATCCAGTCTTGGTTGTTCGGATTTCCCTCTAATTTGTACTTAAAGGTAATCCTTTCCGGTGAGACATAACTGAGCCCGGCAAAATGGAATTCCAGGTCCCCTCTGCCCACATCAATCCGAGCGTCCGCTGCCAATTCATTTTTGTCGGCCAGCGCAGATTCAATCACCACCGGAGGTTGGAGCACATTGCGTCGCAAATTGCCGGGATTCACTGCAACCACGCCGCGCACGCAGGCGAACAGCAACTGGCCGTCACGTTTCTTCAATGCTGGACTCTGGCTGTCGCCATTACATTCGGTTGATGGCATCCCATCTGAAGTACCGTATGCAATGGAAGTGACGTGCGCTGTCCTTCCCTCCGCAAAAGCATTCAACTCGCTCTTCTTCACCCGAAAAATTCCACGATTGGAA
>DATDGH010000139.1:0-5510 GCA_036522215.1 Candidatus Angelobacter sp.
ATTGCGGATGTGCTCCACGCAGCCCACGCCTCCGGCGCGCAAAGTTGCCCCATCCATCATCAGCGCATCCAGTTGCACTCGGCCATCGCGGGTGAGAAAGCTGCCGCGCCCGGCATCAAAGGTTTCGTCGTCCTCCATGGCGGTGATGGCCGCTTCAATGGCATCGATCGCAGTGCCGCCCCGCTCCAGCAGCCGCCAGCCGCTGTGCAGTGCCTGGCGTACGCCATGAAGGTGGGCTTCCATCATATCGTCGGGGATGGCCCACGCCCCGCCGTGAACTACCAAGACCGGAGTTTGTCCCAAGGAATAACCTCAGCAGGAGTTTGGCAAACTTTTGAGTGTATCAGACGGATTATCGCTGCGTGTCAGTGGAGCGAATGAGCAGACGTGAGCGAAGCGAATACGGACAACCGAGCGATAAGCTCCATCAGTTGGCGATAAGCTCCATCAGTTGAATGATGGTACCTGCTGCGTTCCGCCTTTGGTTTGAGGATTGTTGCGGTCCGCAGATACAACCTTCTGCTCGGCCGCGGCGGCAGCAGCAGCCTGGGCAGCGGTTTGCTGATCGAGTATGCGCGTCTGCTGGTAGGTATAAATGATGCGATGGATTACGGTGATGGTGGAGAGCACAGCTAGGACCCAGAGTACAGGCGCCATGGCGCCCCAGCGCGCGAACAGCGCTCCGATAATGACCAGCACTATGCGCTCGGGCCGCTCCATGAAACCTACTTTGCAGGAGCCAATCAGCGATTCTGCGCGCGCTCGGGTATAGCTCACCAGCACCGAACTCACCATTACAATGGCCACCATAACCAGATAGAAGAAGCGATTAGCGCGCGCGTAATAAACCAGCAGGCCGAAAAACAGGGCCACATCGCTGTAGCGGTCGATGACCGAATCGAAAAATGCGCCGAAGGTGGTCACCTGTCCCGTGGCCCGCGCCACCCGGCCATCCACCATGTCAAAAATGCCGGCGCCGATAATCACCAGGCCCGCATACATGAACATCCGGGAATAGTTCAGCGCATTGGCGTATCCGAACAGGATGGCGGCAATGGTATTGATCACCAGTCCAATGAACGTCAACACGTTAGGAGAGATTCGGGTGAGCGCCAGGCCGCGCACAATCGCGTGCAGCAGCACTCGGCTGCCGCGTCCAAATGCTCCCGTCCAGGTCATTGCGCCTCTTCGTGAATGGTGGTCAGGTTCAGGATCTCCATCTCGCGTTTGCCGTTGGGGGTGACGACGATTGCCGTGTCCCCGACCTTCTTGCCCATGAGCGCCTTCCCAATGGGCGAGGTGCTGGAGATCATGCCCTTCGTAACATCAGATTCTTCGCTCGTCACCAGCTTGTATTCGATTTCAGTTTCCTTGCTGTTGTCAAACACGCGCACGCGCGATCCGAAAGCCACCCGGTCTCTGGGAATGTTGGAAAGGTTGACCAGTGCAAGTTCGGCCATGCGCCTCTTGAGTTGGCCCAGGCGGGCATTCACCAGTTCCTGGCGTTGCTTGGCCATGTGATACTCGGCATTTTCACTCAAGTCGCCCAACGCTGCGGCCTTCTTGATCTCCTTGGGGAGTTCGTGCGCCAGCTCGTGCTCGAGAGCCCTGATTTCGTCCTCAAGTTTTCTCTTAATGTGCTCAGGCATTCTGTGGAAGAAAACTCCTCTGCCGGCATGGCGGGCGAATCGAAAAGTCCATTATAACCCTATCAATCGGAGTGACCTCAACCTCGCCATTCGCAAACATGTAAAGAATCATATTCATTTAGGTTCCGGTGATCGAGCGCGGCTCAAGAGTATCTGGATTCAGAAACTCGTCAGCCGGCATTCTCAACTTGGCCTCAATCGGTTCCCTGATTTCGCTTTCTTGACCCCCGTAGCCTGAACCTCTGGCCGAAGCGGAAGAACCGGCAGAAGCAGCCTGAAGGGTTGTTTCGCTTTTGGTGCATTTCCGTCGCCCTCGTGCTGGTTTCAGCCACCTTTTCCACAGCCAATGGGGTTGCCGGCAGGCCTGAACTGCCCGATAAGTGGGTGTCCATGCAGGGTTCCAGAGCGTAGAACCACCTACTCGGTTGGCGGGCAAACTCTCTGTAAGTTGTTCCATCTAATAAAGTAATTCGGTCAACTGTATCGCCTTCAAGTCATTGCTAAAACAGGAGATTAGGTTTATAATGTTTTAGTAAGTTCCCCCGCAGTCCCCTTCTGGGTGATTCATGAATGGTCAGCTAAGCTTCCAAATCGGAGACAAGGTTGTTTACCCCAATCACGGCGTGGGGGTCATAGAGCAGATCAGCAGCCGTACCATAGGCTTCAACGTTCAGAAGTTTTACCTCCTCAAAATCAAAGCCAGCAGCCTCAAAGTGGAGGTTCCCTTCAACAACGTCGGGAGCGTCGGCCTGCGTCCGGTGGTCAAGAACGGGGAGGTAGCCAAGATCCTGGCCTTCCTGACGGACGGTAAGTGCGATAACAACACTGACTGGAAGTACCGGTTCAAGGAGAACTCCGACAAAATGCGGACCGGCTCCTTGCTCGAAGTTGCCATCGTACTCAAGAGCCTCTTGATTCTGGCTAAGGACAAGCCGCTTTCCTTCCGCGAGAAAAAGATGCTGGAGCGTGCCCGCTACCTTCTGGTGACCGAATTGGCAATGGCCCGGAACGTGGAAGAGAATGACATCGAGGACATGCTTAACAAGGCCTTGGCAAAAAGCAAGTTGAAATTCCCGGAAGTCACTGCCGAAACCAACTAATCAAGGGACATCGCCCTTGATATCCCATTTCACAGTTGTCATTCCGAGCGCAGCGAGGAATCTGCTGTTGACTTTCAATTACCAAGTTACCAACTTACCCAATTACCAAATTCTCGGCGAGAATGGGACTGCCTGCATCAAAACGAAAACAAAATTCTCGTAATCGCGGGCATAACGGCCTAGTCTGCTACGTCACCCGGACCTTGGTGTGTGGTCTGTATTTCCGCGCAATAGATCCAGGGCATGCGGCAGTATTTCCACCACCGCCTGAAGCGATTCAACCGCAGCTTTCGGGCTTCCGGGCAGATTCAGGATCAAACTCTGTCCTCTCACGCCACAGATGCCGCGGCTTAGCGCAGCCAGCGGGGTTTTCTTATTGCCGGCGGCGCGCATTTTTTCGGGAATACCATCAACCCTGCGGTCCACCACGGCCAGAGTGGCCTCTGGCGTCACGTCTCGGGCGGCAATGCCGGTGCCTCCAACCGTCACAACCAGGTCTACCTGCTGGCAGCAATCTATGAGTTGTTCCTGAATTGCATCGTGTTCGTCAGGCAGGATGGCCGTTCGGCTTACCTTGAATCCGGCAGCCGCCAATTCTTTGACAATGGCCGGTCCCGAAACGTCTTCACGCGTTCCCTGAAATGCAGAATCGCTGATGGTAAGGACGGCAACAGTATTCACGGTCAGGCTTCGAGGACGTTTTCTTCTTCGTCCCGATTTGACTCATCCAGAAGCCGCAGACCTTCCATCAGCAGGCCTTGGGTGGTCCGGTTGACGGTTTGTTCCCGGCTGCTGCCGTTGAAGTTGATTTCAAAGCTGCCGCCCGTCCACAGCAGCACCTTGTACACGGCCTCCTCGCCTTTAAAGTCGCCATAGGTAGCGTGGTTGATTTGGCCGTCGGTAAAGAAAAGCTCACACTTGTCGCCATTGTTGCTCAGGACCAGCGAACAGGTCTTGCGGCCCATGTCCAGCGACTGCAATAAATCCATCACCGTCATCTGCGCCAGGTTGCCGCGCAGCACTGATTCGCCCGGGGCTTCACGTGCCATCTTTTCCAGCGAGATCTTGTCCACCACTTTTTTGATCCGGGCCGCCGCCTCTTTGACAAAAAACGGCTTCTCGATGAAGTCCTCTACCGTATCTTGCAGCGCTTTCAGCTTCTCCGTAATGTCGGCCTTGCTGGCCATCAGGATCACCGGAATATGGGCAGTTGCGCTGCGGCTCTTCAGCTTTTGCAGAAGCTGCTTGCCGTCCATGGTGTCCATGGTGCAGTCGGAGATGATGAGGTCGGGCTTATCGTCAATGGCCTTGAGCAGGGCATCGGCGCCATCCGTCATTGTGGTGACGGAAGAGAACTGGGCAAGGGCCTGATTCAGCATCGCCAGAATCATGGGATTGTCGTCGACGAGCAGGACCTTGATGTTGGCTGGCATGAAAATTCAGTTCTTTTGTGGATTTCGGGGTGGCTTCCGCCGGTATTCGCCGCTCTTCCCACCCGATTTACGCTCCAGAATTACTTCGCGGATGACGATTCCCTTGTCCAAGGCCTTACACATGTCGTAGACGGTCAGGGCAGCCACGCTGGCTGCGACCAGCGCCTCCATTTCCACGCCGGTGGGAGCAGTGGTAGCGGCTCGAGAGCTAATCCTTACGCCATTTTCGCATACCTCGGTACTCACATCAATGAAAGACAAGGGCAGAGGATGACACATTGGTATAAGGTCTGCTGTGCGCTTGGCCGCACTGATCCCGGCAAAACGGGCTATTTCCAGCGGGTTGCCTTTGGGGTTTTTGGGCAATTGTTTCAATACCTTCCGGGGGATGGCCACAAAAGCAGAAGCCTCGGCCTCACGTTTCCCGGGGACCTTGTCGGAAACGTCCACCATAGTGGCTCTTCCGGAGGGACCGTAATGCGACAACTTCGACAACCTCTTCATGATGATCGCAGCAAAACAGAGATCATTTCCCCGGCGGCAATGTGGTCACGGTCTGGCGGCACTACGGCATAACAATTCCCGCGCGCCGCAGCCAGAACGTCTCCTGAACCCTGCCACAGAATTACCTCGACTTCAGGATCCTGCAATCCGCCGCGCAGGATTGCCGGGAGAAAGCGGGTCAGCCCAGTCTTGGTTTTGATCTCTCGTGCCAGCCTGGCTTTGGCCCCAGGCAATCTTACAGGAATGGCGCCGCTCAGGGCCTCCAGCACCGGGTGGACAAACAGATCGAAGGTGACCATAGTGGAAACGGGGTTTCCCGGCAATCCAAAGAAAGGTACCGGCGCCCCCTGCATTTCAGGCGCGGCCTGCCCAAAAACCACCGGCCGTCCCGGCTGGATCTCCGCCCCGGTAAAAAAGAAGGTTGCGTCCCGGCTGGCGAGAACTTCCTCTACCAGGTCGAACTTTCCCATCGATACGCCGCCCGAGAGCAGCAGTAGATCGTTGCCGAGCCCCTGCCGGATCAGGGCAGCAAGGGCCGTTTTCTCGTCTGGCGCCACAGGAAGTCGAACCGGCTCGCCGCCCGCAAGCAGCACCTGGGCCGCAAGTGAATATGTGTTGCTGTTGCGGATTTGATGCACGCCTGGTTTAGCGGCAACATCCACCAGCTCGTCGCCGGTTGCCAAAACGGCAACGCGCGGTTTTTGATAAACGCTGAGCCTTGCCTTGCCCACGGCAGCAGCCACAGCGATCTGAGCGAAGCCGAGGCGGGCGCCGATGGGTAGCATCTGCTGGCCGGCGCCGGCTTCGCTGGCCTGAGGGACAAT
>DATDGH010000140.1:0-3495 GCA_036522215.1 Candidatus Angelobacter sp.
GTGATGCCCATCATCAAGGTGAGGTATCCGCCAAAGCGCTTGCGTTTCTGGACGACCGGATCCGCGTCATGGAAGGCCGTCCCCAGATCTACGGGACGCAATTTGAGGGGGACGAATATGGCATGCCTCAACCCGCTCCCATCGCCGATCCCGAACATGTCAATGAGCGGCGCAAGGCGATTGGCATGAATACCATTGAAGAGCGCACGCGCGAACTCCAGGCAGAACAGCAGCCGGAGTACGATCCAGAAAAACGCGCGGAATATGAGCGCGGCTATCAGGAGTGGCTGAAGAAGGTGGGATGGAGGAAGTAACTAGATCGGGGGAACAAGAGAACCGACGTATGATTCAAAAAGGCAGCCGTTACTTTCCTCCAATGGCGTCCTTGTACACCACGCCGCCCTTCATCACAAATCCAACAGTCTCCAGCGCGCGAACATCCTGCAAGGGATCAGCAGAGACGGCAATGATATCCGCGTACTTCCCTGCCTCGATGCTGCCCACGTCTTTCGAGCGTCCGATCAGGTCGGCGGCATTCGAGGTGGCAGCGCGGATGGCCTGGGCCGGCGTCATGCCGAACTTGACCATGTAGAAGAACTGTTTGGCATTGTCGCCGTGGGGATAGACACCGGCATCGGTGCCAAACGCCATCTTGGCGCCCGCCTGAACTGCCTTCTGAAAATTCTCGCGCTGCAACCGTCCCACCATTTTCTCTTTATCCACATTCTCCTGCGGCAACCCAAACTCAATCGCTTTGCCCAGAATGTAATCATCGTTATAAATGTCCATCACCAGGTACGTGCCATGCTCTTTGGCCAGGCGGATGCCTTCTTCGTCAATCAAGCTGGCGTGCTCGATGGAATCAATGCCGGCAAGAATAGCGTTCTTGATTCCCTGAGTGCCATGAGCGTGAGCGGCAATCTCGCGCCCGGCCATGTGGGCCTCTTCGGCAGCGGCCTTCAATTCTTCAAAAGTAAATTGCGGCGCTCCCGGACTATCTCCCTTGGAGAGCACGCCGCCGGTGGCGAGAATCTTGATTACGTCCACACCGTACTTCACTTGGGCCCGCACTACGTGCCGAATCTGATCAACTCCGTCGGCAATCTGGAAATCGCGTTCTTCAGGAAACATGCTGACCCGCGTCTGCGGAGAGAAGTTGTTGAGATCTCCGTGTCCTCCGGTGATCGAGATGGGCGGCCCACTGGCCACAATCCGGGGACCGGGAATCAGGCCTTCTTTGATGGAATTGCGCAGGTCCACGGCGAGAAATGGCAGCGAACCAACATCGCGCACGCTGGTAAATCCGGCTTCCAGGGTCTTGCGCGCATGTACAACGGCGGCAAATGCGCTTTGAAATGGAGTGTCCTTGAAGTTGTAGATTTCGTCATAGCGGTCAGCGCGCGATCCCAGATGGGTATGGCAGTCAATCAATCCGGGCAGGACAGTGGCCCGCGAAAGGTCAATCACAGTCGCCCCTGCGGGAATGGACGTAGAACCGGCGGAACCTACGCTCTGAATGCGATCGTCCTGCACCACAATAACCACGTTCTCGCGAACTTTGTCGCCAGTACCATCAAAAAGCCGCCCGGCACGAATGTAAGTGATCTTGGGTGCTGGTCTGGCTGGCTCAGCCTTAGCAGGTTGCTGGGCCCCGGCAACGACCGTTGCGAGTGCCGCAAGAACACAGAAAAAAAGCCGTTTCATAGTGATGCTCCTGGAGTGACGAAGCAGTATATCAATCGGGTTATCGGGCATCGGGTTATCGGAACATCGAAGAAAAGACAGCCGCAATCTCAATGCCTGACTTTATGTAAAGAAAGATGAAGCGAATCAATCACTTCTGTGTTAAGAATGTTTCTTAAGCTGAACGCTGACTGCTGAACGCTGCTTTATAATCATCTTATTAGCCAGCGGTGCGCCTAATTGCGCTTCAGGAGGTGAAACCGTGCTCCGTAAGATATTTGCTCTAAGCCTCGCCCTCATATTTTCTGCCAATACTTGTTTGGCGTCTTCTCAGGATCAGAAGGATCAAAACAAAGACTCCAAAGACGATGACTCCTTTTATCACGGCACTGGGATCAACGACATCAATGCCATCGGCACGCGCAATGTAGGCTGCAATCGCGGCATGTTCAACTGGTACAGCCTGGACTCGCAAGTGAAGATGGGAAGAGAGTTTGCCCAGCAGGTGGAGAACTCCTCCCACCTGATTACTGATCCCGTGGTGAACGAATATGTAAACCGTGTCGGTCAGAACCTGGCGCGAAACTCTGACAGTCATCTGCCTTTTACCATCAAGATCCTGGACATCGAGGAACCCAATGCCTTTGCCCTGCCCGGCGGATTCATGTACGTGCATGCAGGCACCATCCTGCTGGCCGAGGATGAATCCGAACTTGCGGGCGTGATGGCCCATGAGATCGGCCACGTGGCTGCATGTCACGCGGCGCGCCAGGCCACGCGCGGCACCTTCGCCAGTCTTGCCATGATTCCTTTGATCGTGATGAGCGGCGGACTGGCAGGAATTGGAATCAACGAAGCCGCCAATCTCGCTTTTCCCGCTGCGTTTTCCAAATTCAGCCGCAATTTCGAAGCCCAGGCTGACTATCTGGGAATTCAATACGCCTACAAGTCCGGCTATGATCCCATCGGCATGATCAACTTTTTCGAGCGGCTTGAGGCCCTGGAGAAAAAACGGCCCGGCTTCAAGCAAAAACTTTTGTATCAGGACCATCCTCAGACTCCTGATCGCATCGAGAAGTCGCAGCACGAAATTGCCACCATCCTGCCGCCTAGAGAGCAGTACATGGTAGATACATCCGATTTCCAGATGGTCAAGAAGCGTCTGGCGCTCATCATGAAACACCGCCAGTTGAACGATAAAAACAAAGATGAGAATCCAGACCTGCGCCGCACCGTGGACGATAATAATCCGAATAACCCTCAACAGCCCCAGGAGGGTGGAGATGATCGGCCGGTAATCAAGCGGAAACCGGGAAATCAGTAGTCGGCGGTTGGTGGTTAGAAGTTAGTGTCGAGGAGTATGCGCTGAAGAAATTTTTTACTCACTGGAAGCAGCGCGAACGCAAGAGAGCGGAGATTCTTGCCGCAGTCGATGAAGCGGAAAATTCCCTCGGCCACGGCGACGGGCGAACCATTACACAGCAATCCATGCGCGATCTTGCGGAACAAGTGAAACAGCGCGGGCGTGACCGTCTAAAAAGCGAGTAACCTTCGATACATTGTTCTTGATTTTAGTCTTCTCAGTTTTGTTCTTTCGTTGATTTTGTTCCTCTTTTAGTCTTGATTTTCTCCGTGTTGTCTCCGTGCCTCCGTAGGTAGTATTAGTTATAAATTTCTTCGTTTCTTGCTATAGCCGGTCTCCATGGTTCGGTCATTACCGGGATGATTTGGAGGGGTTGTTCCGTCGGCGGTTTGATTTTTTGCTGGATTGGGATCTGGCGGGATTTGACTGGTCGGTCCGGGTTTTGGGTT
>DATDGH010000141.1:0-3032 GCA_036522215.1 Candidatus Angelobacter sp.
AAAATAAGAAAAAATCCGCGCGAGGCGCGGATTGCGGAACAAAAGATTCAGTTGTAGGGCAACAAACGGATTGACAATCGAGGCTCAGTACAAGTGGAATTCCACCTCAACGCTAATCTGTACATCAACAGGCCTGCCGTCTTTAAGCGCCGGTTGAAACCGCCATTGTTTCACAGCTTCGAGAGCTTTGGCATCGAGCCCAAATCCCAGACCGCGAATGACCCGAATGTCACGCGGATGTCCGGCTGAGTCGACGATCAACCATAAGATACATGTTCCCTGCTTCTTCGCTCTTCGCGCTTCTTCGGTGTAATCAGGATCCGGAGACGAAATCGCAGTAGGAGCGGAAATCCCTCCGCCTACTTTGTAAACTCCACCGCCAAAACCACCGCCGCTACCGGCGCCCACACCCGATCCGTGTCCAACTCCAACACCACCTCCAGAACCAGAACCAATTCCCCCTCCAGAACCTGTGCCATTAGATGGTGGCGCCGCAGGCATGGCTGGTGCGGCAGCAGGAACTCCGAGATTCGGCATGTGGTTTTCCGCCAAGTGTACTTGCGGTGGCGCAACCACTGTCGCTTGCACAGCCAGTTTGGGTTTCTCATTGCGCATCACGATCGCGGGTGGAGTGATTTGTTGCAACGCCGCCTTGGGAGGGCGTCCTTTCGGAGCAGGAATGGGATCGCGATCACCACCCCCTCCGCCTCCGCTGATTAGTTTCTTGGCGACCGGAAGGGCGTAAGACTCGGGAGAAGGCGCAATCAGCGTTACTGTCTGACGCGTTTCCCTCTGCGTAATCTGATGGCTGACAAACACGCCACTCAGGAGCAATCCAATGAGCACCACGTGCACGATAGCGGACACCGTCACGCCGCTCGCTCGATAATTGTTGTATTGGCCCCAGATTTGATCTGGTGGACGCGACGCCCTGAGCGCCGGGCGTGCCGGCCCGGTGGAATAGCGCCGGTTACTCACATTTCGCGCCGGCACCCGCAACCATTGTTCGCTGTTGTAGGCAGAATTGTGATGACTCGACATGATTGCTCCTCAATACGTACGCCACCGCAGGTCTCGAATAGATGCATTTAGAGGCAGACGGGTTGAAGCCAATAGCGGAAGCGGCTGTTGATTCTCTCCGCTGGTGTAAACAAAATGGTGGGATATAAGCCTCCCACCATGTGTTTTTAGCCAGACGTAAATTTGCAAAACTTGGCCCACCCGCCGTCACAAACGACCAGCCAGAAGAAGGACAATGACCACGATAACGATTAGACCCAACCCTCCGCTGGGGTAATACCCCCAGGATCGACTGTAAGGCCACGTGGGCAATGCACCGAACAGCAAGAGAATCAGGACCACAAGAAGAATTGTGTACATGTCACCTCCGGGTTTTAACGCTCGCGCAATTAATCCTTTTTGACCGGCTCACAGTTAATCGCCGAGGGGACTAAGCCCCTGCTCAAAACAGACCACTACTTCGCAGCTGTTTCCGTTGCGCCAACCGTTTCCATGCGGCCTGATTCCCGGCTCTCCTCCGAGTACTTCTTCACCGCGGTGAGGAAGGATCGGGCAACAGCTGGGGGCTGCACTTTTCCACTCAGAATGTCGGAAAAGGGAACGAACTTGCCGTACAAGAGATGAGTCTCGTCTTTATCCTGGGTAACTGCAGCGCCGTTGAGATCGATTCCCGCGAACAAACCGCGTGCGCGCGAATACGTCAGCACCTCGGCTTTCATCTTGATGTCGGTGTCGGCTCCAGCGTCGCGGCCGACAGGCCCCGCGGCAGCGGACGCATCAGCACCCAGCTTAAATTTGCTGGAGAGCAGATGCTGCATTCCTTGCTCGTTCATAACCACCATAACCAGATCAACGGCCTGTCCCCCGAGCTGCAAACCCCAACTGCCGCCAGTGATCGTCATCGGCGCCGGGGCGCTCCATCCATTTTCCGTACGACAGGTCGCCACCCCTTTGCCATGACTCCCGCCAAAACCGACAGCGATTTTGACCATTGACGGAATTACTGCAATACACTTTGCATTTTTCATCACTTTGTCGGGAATGGCCTTGTCTTTGACGGCCATGATCTCGTCTAGAACCTTTGCCGAGGAGTCGATTCGCTTAGCAATGTCGGATTGTTCTTTGTTGTCGGCAGACCAACTCACCCCGACCAAAAGCGAACAGATGCCCAGCACCAGCAGACATTTCGGCACTGTGGAAGAAACTCGTCTCATTGTTGTCCTCTTCTGTGCTCACCACGAGCACCTGTTATTAGAGTGCGAGGCTAAGCTATCCCGTGGCGAAACAACGTTCTATCCGGGGGAGGCAGTAAAGACGGTCGGAAGTTTCCGCAGAAGGACCACGTCGAGGTAGGACTTGCTGAGCCGGGGATGAAGTACAGGTTTCACCCTATTGTGGGTATTACGCCGCCGAAATAATCTGCAATCTCTACTCGACACAACGCCCCCCAAGCGGGTGCCGGTCCTCTGGGACGGACCGGCACCTGCTCCTTCCAGAGTGACACTTGGCCTACAGCCTGCGATTTGGCTGAATACGGCGTTACGGGGATGGAGTGAGAACAGCAGACTCTTTATGCTCCGTGGGAAGTCCCCACGGAGGCAAAGATATGCTTTATTGGGCTTTGGTATTCCTGGTTATCGCGCTGATCGCAGGAGTCTTAGGCTTCACCGGAGTGGCCGTCGCGTCAGCCGGTATCGCGAAGGTGCTATTTATCATCTTCCTGGTACTGTTCCTGGTTTCGCTGATCTCGCATTTGGCCAGAGGACGCGTTTAGAATTCTAGTAGAACGGCCGCAGGGCGGCGCGAGAGCCGCCCTGTATCCTCATTCGGCAGATAACATCAGTTCGAATAGCCAGGGTGCCCACTTTGAACTGACCCGGCGGACCTCAGACTCTCGCAAAACCTATTCGATCGAGCAATCCAGCATTAGGACTAAACGAAGTTGTGGCTTTGGGGCTTCAAGTCGCTTGGCTTCTGATATTGGGTGTACCGATCGCCTGCGTGGCATGGAC
>DATDGH010000142.1:0-4411 GCA_036522215.1 Candidatus Angelobacter sp.
GGATTCGTAGCAATGCTTGATGATATCTACCGATGTCTCGCACAGGCGGAAGCTACTGCCAGTGGAAATTGCGAGACTTTCCGATTACGAGTCGCCGATGTCGATATCGGCATTCAGTTGAGTCCTGCGTTCTTTGAAAGAGTGCGGAGCATCGCCAAAGCCCTCACCACCATTGAGATGGGGACAATCGACTATGACAAGCTCTCTCGTTTTCTAGGCGTAGACGGTGACTTCTATGGTTCATGGCCCCTCCAGAGTAATAACGCGCTTAATGTTGCTCGGGAGTTGACATATTTGCCGTGGGTCTTTGAGAACCAAGGATCATTCATGGATAATCGCAAGGCTCTCAGTATTCAGATCGATTCTTGCATTGCCGCTGCAACGACATTCGTGACGAATGCACTCCGGCTGGTCAGAGGATATGTGGCGCTTCTGCGCGAAGAAGAGCCACAGTCCAAAGAGAGCCCAGAAATAGACATTGACCGCGAAACCAATAACCTTCGTCAGGAGAGATGGATTCTTACTGACCGAATGCTAGTAAGAGATCACGGCGTTCTTCGAGGAGGACTACGACCGCGCACAATGGGCGTTCGCGCAGCCAACAACAACGGATGGACCCACGTACTCGTAGAAGACTTGCTCTCGACTCAGGATGGAATGGGATTCGCGCCCAACAGTGTTGTAACACTCGGGACCGATATTTATCGTGATTTCTCTGGCTCACCTGTTGGCGCGCTTGCCTGCTTGTGCGGTCTCTGGAAGGCCGGCATTCAGCGCGAGCCTGAACCGAATTCTGAATTGCACCGCTTAGCGTCGGGTGACTCCGACGGTCTCGGAGCATGGCTTGACCGCTTGCAGAACGCTCTTCGCGGGTCATCTGAGTGGTTATCCACTGAAGTTTGGACTTCAACCGGCACAGCAGAACGAGTGGATGTAATTGAAGTGTTCGATGATTACCTACAACTTCCGCTCTGGCGCTATCGCTGGCTGATTTATGAAATATGGCTAATCGCGCTGACGTTGGAGGCCACGAACCGTGCTGGTTGGCAGTTTCAACTGACATTGACCAACGGGAACGACCTCGCAAAGACATGGATGTTGCCAAAGGGACCAGCGTCTCGCCCGTGTGCCACGATCAACATGCCAGGACACCCAGAAACAGCCATTCATGTTTGGTATCAAGGCCGATGGAAGAGAGCCGGTGTCGATATGATGCCGGATGTCGCCTTGACAACGGTCCAATCGCCTGTTCACGATCTCGTGCTCGTTGAGGGCAAAGACCGCTACCGAATGCCGATCAAAAGCCTACAATCCGGTGCTCTGGAAGTCGGTCGCAAGTACAGTCGGGCATCCGGCGCCGCCTTCACTTGGATAATGAATTATTCTCAATTCTCTACTACTAAGGACGTTGGTTCTAAGATCAACCACGGCGATGCTTGGAATGCTCTCTTCTTGGCGGAAGTGCGTCCCGGCCACGTTCCCCAAGAGTTCTTCGACACCATCGTGGCGGCTTTGCAGCCCGTGACGGAACGAGTCATCAGCGTCAAAACCAAGCTGGCAGATCGACTGACCCTCGTCTTCGTCTGCGACACTACAGCGAGTATGGAAGGACACCTGCAAGAATTCTGGGCAAGCATGCGTGATGTGTTGCTTGTTCGCGGAGCGATGAGCCACTTTGCAGCATTTCGGGCCGTCCTATTTGCTGACCATGATCCACGGCACCCCGAGCCTTACTTGATTCGTCATGTGGGGCCGGCCCTCCATCCTGCCGGGGTCATCGATCAGGCGCTCGCCGATCCTGGAACTAGCGGCGGCGATACTCCTGAGGCTCTGGAAGACGCAATGAGAGCCTGCCGTGATATTGCTGCCCGTATTGGTCAGCCGATATGCTGCATTGTTGCAACAGACGCTCCACCCCACCGCCAGGCGCAATGCCCTAGCAGTATAGATTTCAGAGCTGAAGTTGATGGACTTCTGCGCGATGGCAACATCTTTATTGTTGCAACGAACTGGCTTGATTCCGACGCGGCATCGGCATGGAAACCTTTTGAGGCACATCCGCGATTCTTCAGAGCCGACATCAACGACAAAGAACGATTATCGAATATCATGGGGTCGCTCCGTCTTCTCGCAACAGTACAGTAACTTGCGCCGGCCAAAAAATCTGGCTTGAATGTTCACCCGATCTTAACCTCTCATCGGTAAAGTTTCATTTTTGAGGATGAGATCATGAGGGACACAACGATTGCAATACTGGCGATCCCGACAACCTTTCTTACATCCATTGAAAGGAGACTTGCATTTGGGTATCACAGGAGTCTGCACGCCTAACGCAGTGATAGGCCGCCTGCGGACTAAGCTCGCCACTCTGACGATCAACAATCCAAAGCTACGACCGTTTACCGGACTTCCTATGATGACCCATGCATTCTTTCCGGGAGGCAATGGCCTGTATGACGGAATTCATGCGACCCGAATGCCCACTAGCGGGACAGTCATCCTCGGCTCCAATTTCGGCTGCGTCAGCAAATTTATTAATGCTCAAGGGAAATTGTTGATTGAGGATGAACGTTCTAATCCCACCTGGAAGCCTTTGCTAGAAAACCTGACTCTCGCGGCGATTGATGTCACAGAATGTTTCTTCACAAATGCTTGGCCGCTTCTTCATCTTGGAGAAAGTAATCGTGGTCCCGTCCGCCAGTGGTTGAATGATCCCGCATTGATGGCTTCATGCCTTCCTTTTTTTGAATACACTCTTACCACAATGCAGCCTTCGCTCATCGTTGCACTTGGGACGGGACCGGCCGCGTTCTTGAGTCATATTTGGCCCAAGGATCTGAGTCCATGGAGAGCGTACAGCCTTAGGGGTCTGGACGATTTACCGATGGCGACAGTGCGGTTTGAACAGCGAACGATGATATGTGTTGCAGTTACCCACCCGTCGATGCGTAATGCAAGGCAAAGGCGACCCCCATATCAGCACCGCAAGGGCGAGATTCGGCTTCTCACCGAGGCAAGAACAGCTCTCGACAAAACGTAAACAGATTTGATATGGACAGCCCACTCAGCCGCAGCGGGAAACGCGGATGCCTTTAGCAAACCGAGGATTCATCACTGTGGGCACCAAAATTGAAGTGTACTGGTGGATTCACAATTCCGGTAGCGTCCAATTCAATTCACACGGACACCTGATCTCAATACCCATTTTCACCATCGCAAAAAAGGTCTCGTCATCGCCTATGTGGGGAATGAAGCGCATCGTCTTCCGGTAGTATTCATTTTCTAGCGGTGTAATATCGAACAGACTGACCGTCCCGTCCACGGACCACCGAGTGTGCCGCAAGCCCTACTGAGATTCCGCACGAGACATGAGCCACCCAACCCCGGACGCCAGCAGTACCCGGATTCGCCTCGACCCATCTGTTCACATTGCCGGTGACAATCGCCAACTTTAGGTTGCCAATCTCCAAGGGAAACGGACTTGAATGGCACATGATTAGCTTGGCTCAGCCGAGCACACACCGACGCTTCGTAATCAACTCTGGTCAGCATTTCCGGCTTGATTCTAAAGGAGACGAACAGCGCACTGCCAGACGGTTCCACTCGCCACAGGTCACCCCCCTTTCGCCAACGTCAAAATTCAAAAGTTAGGAGTCCATCGTTTTCCCACAACGTCTATTAGAAGTAGCACTGTCCACAGGCGGAGATTGCGCTGAGGAATCTTTGGGCATTGCTAGGCACCTTGTGGACAGCTCCAAAGAAAGCCTAGCAAATGACGCCAGGAGGCGCGATCTATCCAAGAGCACGAGTGCAAGTGGCACCGGGCCCGCCCAAGGTCGAAGGAGATTATGCCTTTACTCAACATCGAACCCAAACACCCCGGCAATCCCAGTGGAACACCGCGCAGCCTCATCCGTGATCCAAACGAACGCAAACGAATCCGCATCCTGAAGCAAACCAAAGTTCTCCATTGGCTCAAGACGGAGATTTATAGCTCACCGGAAATTCTCGCTCTGGTCTTGGGCTTCACCCATCGGCAGTCCGTTCATAAGACCCTGGCGGCCATGGAGGAGTATGGCTTGATTCGTCAAGGACGAGTGGCCATCGTGGGCGGTCATCAAACGCTCTGGGGCATTACCGAACATGGTCAAGCGATGGCCTTTGACGAGGGCAAAGACGACGCTCCATCGGACAAAACCTTTGAACCGGGCCGAATTTCCGCCTTGCGCCTCAGACACATCTTGGAGTTGCAAAAGCTCAAATGGCAAGCCATGCAGGCGGGATGGACTGGATGGAAGTACCTGCAGCAGGACGCGTCGCCGGTTTATCCGGTTTCACCCCATTCGGCCGCCGGTTCCCGCGGCCTTTATCCATCCGCCAGCAGCACGACCCCCAATTACGACGCCGATAT
>DATDGH010000143.1:0-8813 GCA_036522215.1 Candidatus Angelobacter sp.
TACCTCATCTTTCGGCCTTACTGGAAGGTGCCGGATAGCATCATCTTGAAGGAGATTATTCCCGCTGTTCAAAAAGATGCCGCCTACATGGGCAAGCACCAGTACGAAATGGTGAACAAGCAGGGCACGGTTGTGATTCCAGACTCGGTGGATGCGGAGACCGTGCGCAAAATGGCCACCGGTGATCTGGACGTTCGGCAGAAGCCCGGCACTGCCAATGCTCTGGGTTTTGTGAAATTCGTGTTTCCCAATTCCTACGATGTCTACCTGCACGGCACTCCCGAGCACCAGCTTTTTGGGCGTTCGCGACGGGACTTCAGCCACGGATGTATCCGAGTAGAAGATCCGGTAGCGCTGGCGCAGTGGGTGCTTCGAGATACGGCCTGGACCAAGGAACGAATCCTGGCCGCCATGAAGAATGAAAAGAAGGATGCCTATCAGGTCAATCTGAAGAAGCCCATCCCGGTGCTGATTATCTACGCCAGCGCCATGGCCCGGGAAAATGGCGAAGTGGATTTCTACGACGACGTCTACAAACAGGATTTGAACCTGCAGCACGCCCTCGCCCGCGGGTACCCGTATCCCGACTGCTGCGACCCGGCGCTCAAGAAAAAGAAGCCGCCACTGGTGCGCTCGGCATCAGTGGTACCGCCGCCACCCCCAGCGGTGACGCCCGCGCCACCTGCACAAACGCCGGCGGCCAGCGCACAGCCAACCTCGCCGCCGTAGGGAAACAGTGCTTAGTACTTAGTATTTGGTATTTAGCAAAGTCAAAGGCAAAACCAAATTCAAAAGCTAACCGACGCTTGGCACTGCCGTTTGTTGTGATGGTTCGGAATCCGGCTTGGGTAGCGCTGTTTGAGGTTGGGTTTGCCTTTGGCTAAATACTAAGTACTAATTACTGCTTTCCTACCACTTCCTGACCGGCCCAACATCCACATGGACGAACGCCTTGCGGCGATAGTAGCCGACGCCGCCACGATGCAAGTCCAAAGCCGCATTCCGCAGCTCTTTGGTGGGGACGCCCGGCAATCGAATATCGATTGCCATGGCCTGCATGTGGAGGCTGTGTTTGGCCACGCGATGCGAGCGCCTGCGCAGCATGCGATTGGTTTCCGGAGTGCGGTAGCCGCACACCACATCAATCTCTGCGTCAGGACGTCCCACGGATGCAGTCAGACTATTCAGCAGGTCAAACAGCCGCGGATCAAACTCAGCCACGCTGCCATTGCGCGAATCACGGAGAAAATAATTGAGTTGGTCGAGCGCCTCGGGAACATAGGTACCGCCCCTGCGGTAGACGATATCGATGTGCTCGTCAGTATGAGTGTGGTACAGACGCAGCCGGTAAGCCGGCTCGGCATCAGTTGTTGAGGAAGTGGTGGATGCCGAGGCGTTGCCGTCAGGAGAGGAAGCTGGCTCTCCCGCACGCGTCAGCGGCGCCAAAACCGTTATCAAAATGAGAATCAGGAATCGCAATGGAATCATAGCCTACCATATCAACGGCTTCTTACGAGTAACTCTTAAAGTAACCGTCGAACATGTACTGTGATGCATTCCTGAGTCTCAGATGTTTGCTCTGACTGGCCGGTCAGACAGCCCTGAAATTGACCTGCGGTAACTCTTCAAGAAACTGGGTTACGCGGTACCACCCGCCACCAGCACGCACCCGCAAATCTCGCGCGTTGACGATGCCCTCGCGGGTGCGGCTTTGGGCCGAACATTGAATGAGCGAACCAGCCCAGTGTCGAAGCCCCAGGTACCATCCAGCTTGAGAACGTTGGCTGAGGCAAGGGGGGTGTAAGGGTACCCCTGCTTTGGCTTTCTGAGCCCAAGGCGCCCCAAATTTCCATTTCCATAAATTGACGGAAGTTGTCGTCAAAAAATAGCAAGAATTGCCCAAGACAATTTTTGTCAGGAGGAGTAATATACCGCGCAGGAATCCCCTGTCTATCAGGAGGTTACATGGCCTTGGATCGAAGACAGTTCTTCAAGATTGGGATTGGGGGCGGCGCCGCAGGTCTGCTTTTCGGTTTTGCCGTAAAACCGGCGCTGGCACAAGCGAAATCGCTGAAAATTGCACGCACCACTCAAACCCAGTCCATTTGCCCTTACTGTTCCGTAAGCTGCGGCGTGATTATTCATACGCTGGGGGATAAAGCAAAGAACGTAACTCCGCAGGTAGTGCATGTTGAGGGCGATCCGGACGATCCCATCAACCGCGGAACGCTTTGCCCCAAGGGCGCTTCCCTTTATCACGACATTCTGAATGAGCGGCGACTGGTGAAACCGCGTGTGCGCCGGCCCAACAAGACGGAGTGGGAGGACATCTCCTGGTCGCAGGCACTCGACGAGATTGCCCACCACGTCAAGAAGACCCGTGACGAAACCTTCCTCGAAAAGGATGATCAGGGCCGCACTGTAAATCGCTGCGAGGGTATCGCCTTCAACGGCGGGTGTACAGACACCAACGAAATCAATTGGTTGATTGTAAAGGCGATGCGCAGCCTGGGGGTCTGCTACCTGGAAAACCAGGCCCGTGTTTGACACGGCCCTACGGTCTCCAGTTTGGGGCCGACATTCGGACGCGGGGCAATGACCAATGGCTGGATCGACATCAAGAACACTGACATGATGTTGATCATGGGTGGCAATCCAGCGGAGAACCATCCTTGCGGATTCAAGTGGCCTGTTGAAGCCAAGCGTACCCGCAACGCCAAAATGATTGTCGTGGATCCACGCTTTACCCGGACTGCCTCTGTGGCAGACCTGTTCTTGCAAATCCGGGCTGGCACTGACATCGCATTTCTGGGCGGTTTGATCAATTACGCCCTGCAGAACAATCGCTATGCCCACGATTACGTGGTCAACTACACCAACGCCTCCTTCATCATTAAAGAAGGCTTCAAGCTGCCAGAGGAAGATGGCCTTTATTCGGGGTTTGACGATCAAGGCAAGAGATATGACGTTTCTACCTGGAACTATGAAGAGGGTGGGAACCTGACTCCCAAGGATGACACGGCAGCCATCGCTGTTGCCGCCTCCACGGTCGTAAAACCCCCACCTGCTCCCGGCGCCAAAGCTCCTGCTCCGCCAGCGCCTCCAGCCAGATATGGTGCTCCGGCCGGAAAAGTGATTCCCGTAGCCGCTGCTGCTGCGGCCTCACCTCCGCCCTCCGGTCTGCCGCCGAAAGTTGCCTACGACGTCTCACTCCAGCATCCGCGTTGCGTCTTCCAGTTGCTTAAGAAGCAGTACTCGCGGTACACGCCGGAGATGGTGGAAAGAATCACGGGCATACCCAAAGATCCGTTGCTCAAGGCGTATGACCTGTTCACCTCTATCCGCAAGGATGGAAACACTAAGCAGGTGGGAACGATCATTTACGCCGTGGGCTGGACGCAGCACACGTCCGGCACTCAGACCATCCGCACGGCTGCCATGACGCAGTTGCTGCTGGGTAACGTGGGCCGCGCGGGCGGCGGCGTAAACGCGCTGCGTGGGCACTCCAACATTCAAGGCGCAACTGACATGGCCGGGGTCTTTGACATTCTGCCCGGCTATCTCAAAGTACCCACTCCAACAGACAAGGACTTCGACACCTACATAAGTCGGATCACGCCCAAGCCATCCAAGCCGGACGAATGGGCTTCCTTCAACTATTGGTCGAATACACCTAAGTTCGCCGTTTCCTTCATGAAGTCCATGTTTGGCGATGCAGCCAAGAAGGAGAACGATTGGGCCTTCCACTACCTACCCAAAATCGACCGCAAGTACTCCTGGGCCGAGCAGTGGGACGCGATGTACAAAGGCAAAATCAAGGGTTTGCTGGCTTTTGGCATGAACGGAGTGGCCATTGGACCCAACTCCAAGAAAAACATTGATGCACTCAAGAAGGCCGACTGGCTGGTTGTGTGCGAAATCTATCCTGATGAAACCAGTGAGTTCTGGAAATCTCCCGGCATCAGCGAAGATGAAATGAAGAACATCAAGACGGAGGTCTACCAGTTACCGGGCGCCGGATTCGCAGAGAAAGACGGAACCTTCGTCAACTCCGCACGCTGGTTGAAATGGAAGTATACGGCCCTTCCTACTCCTGGAGACGCCAAGGTGGACCAGGAGATCCTGGCCCGCATCTTTCTTAAGGTCCGTGACCTCTACAAAGCTGACGCGAACGCAAAGTTCCCGGATCCCATCCTCAATGCGTCGTGGGCGTACACCGCTCCCACGAATCCTTCATTCACCGAGGTAGCCAAAGAGATCAACGGTAAAGCGCTTGCTGATCTCAAAGACCCGGCGACTGGTCAGGAAATCAAAGCTGGCCAGCAACTGCCGGGCTTCGCCTGGCTCAAGGATGATGGCACCACGAGCTCTGCTAACTGGCTGTACTGCGGTTCCTGGACGGAAGCTGGCGGTCTGATGCAGCGGCGCGGTCTGGATGATCCCTCAGGGCTGGGAATCTTTCCCAACTATGCCTGGTCATGGCCCATGAACCGCCGCGTTATGTACAACCGCGCTTCCTGCGACGTCAATGGAAAACCGTGGGACCCGGAGCGCAAACAAGTCTGGTGGAACGACGCCGCGCAGAAGTGGGTGGGCAATGATGTCCCCGACTTCAAACCTGATTCCAATCCCCATGACCATATGGGACCGTTCATTATGAACCCGGAAGGAGTCGGCCGCCTGTTTACTCCTCTTGCAGCCTTGGTGGATGGTCCATTCCCGGAGCACTACGAGCCGATGGAGAGTCCCATTGCCAACCCGCTGCATCCCCAACAATCTAACAATCCGGTCGCCAAGAAATTCGCCTCCGATCAGGACAAATATGGCGATCCGAAAGAGTTTGACGTGGTTTGCACCACGTACAGGCTCACCGAGCATTACCATTACTGGACCAAGAACAACCGCGTGAACGTGCAACTGGTTCCTGAGCCATTTGTGGAGATCTCCGAGGACATGGCGAAGGACCGTGGCATCAACGGAGGAGACAAACTCAAGGTCTCGAGCGCTCGCGGTGTTTATTACGCGAAAGCCCTGGTGACCAAACGCATCAAGGCGCTCAAGATCGACGGGAAGATGGTTTACCCGATCGGCATTCCCATTCACTGGGGGTATCGTGGCATCAAGGAAGACGAGGGCAAGACGGAGAAGACGGTTGCCAATATCCTGAGTCCTGCTGCCATTGACCCCAACGCCTACACACCGGAATTCAAGGGGTTCCTGGTGAAAGTAGAGAAAGCGTAAGGAGCCGACCATGCCAAACGAAGCGATGCAGATCAAAGCGATTTCGGCTCATCCCGGGCCGGTTCCGGGTGGAAACGTTTCACGCGACTATGATGTCTGCAAGCTGATTGACACCACCACGTGCATTGGCTGCAAGGCCTGCGAAGTGGCGTGCCTGGAGTGGAACGGATACGAGTTCCGCGAAACTACCTTCGACAATACCTATCAAACCATGCCGGATACGGCATGGAACTACTGGAACCTGATCCGCTTTAACGAACATGAGAATGAGGACGGCACGCTCAGTTGGCTGATGCGCAAGGACCAGTGCATGCACTGCGCCGATCCCGGTTGCCTGGAAGCCTGCCCGGCTGATGGCGCGATCGTGCAATACGCCAATGGCATTGTGGACTTCAACCAGGAGAACTGCATTGGCTGCCAGTATTGCGTGACTGGTTGCCCCTTCAACATCCCCAAATTCAACCCGACCACCAAAAAAGTTTTCAAGTGTACGCTTTGCTCCGATCGTGTGGGAGCAGGACTGGAACCTGCCTGCATCAAGAGCTGCCCCACCGGATGCCTGCACTTCGGCAGCAAGGATGACATGTTGGATCTGGCCAACAAACGGTCAAAGCAAGTGCAGGACAACAGCTCCTACAAGAATGCCGGCGTGTATGATCCTGATGGCGTGGGTGGAACCCATGTGATTTACGTTTTGCATGACAAGGACCATCCGGAAAGATACGGAGGACTGCCCAAAAATCCCCGAGTTCCCATCATGGTTCGCCTGTGGAAACATCCACTGAAGTGGCTGGGAAACATCGGCATGATTGCCGGAATCGCCGGTGTCCTGCTCCACTACACGCGCTACGGACCTAAAGTTGTGGACAAGAAGGAGGCAAAGAAACCATGAGCACGCAAACCGTTGTTCGTGAAGGCACGATTCTTGCTCCCGGCGAGGTTGTCCGTTACAACTTTAATGAGCGGGTTTGCCATTGGGTCAATGGTGTCACCTACCTCTTTTGCATGCTGACAGGTCTGGCTTTTTATTCGCCTTATCTGTATTGGTTCTCTGTGGTTGGAGGTGGTCCGGTTTCCTCCCGTTTTCTGCATCCCTGGGTTGGAGTGTTTTTCTTTGTTGCCGTGCTCTGGATGCACGCCCTGTGGAAGCTGCAGATGATTGCCGCTCCGGAAGACAAGGCCTGGAAAGACGGGATCAAGAATTACATTGAGAACCGCGATGACCTTGTTCCACCTCAGGGACGCTTCAATGCCGGGCAGAAGCTGTTTTATTGGGTGATGTTTTACTCTGCTATCGTGCTCCTGATCACCGGAGTGATTATGTGGTTCCCGGAGTTGATTGCGGGAAGAGCGCATTGGCTCCTGACCGTCATCATCCCGATTCACTGCGCTGCCGCGTTGCTGACCATTGGAGCCTTCATCATCCACATCTACATGGGTCTTCTGCTGGTTCCCGGCGGTCTCAAGGGTATCTTGTACGGACGTGTCTCAGGGGAATGGGCCGCTCACCATCACCGGCTGTGGTATGAGAAGATCAAGAAGCAGTAATTAGTACTTAGTAATTAGTAGTTAGCTTGTGCTTCGCGCTGGGGGCAGGGTTCTGCCCTCAAATTTCTTTTCTTAGAACACCAAACTGCCACAGACCTGGAGCCGTTGCTAATTACTAATTACTGCTTTATGTTCTCCTGGGACCAGCGAATTGCCCGTGCACAGAAGCTCTCCCGCAACAACTCTACCGCGCGAGAGGTCCTGGCACTGTACATCAAGGTCGCCGACTTCCAGAAGAGCGTCGGCCACGGCCTGAACGGCACTGAGCATCCGGATATCCGCTTACTTCTTGGTTTCCTGCCGGAGTTGAAAAAACTGGTCAAAGACCTGGGATCGGCGCCTTTACAGGCGGCAACAGAGACGCTGGGGAGTGATGCCGAGCGCTGGACCGAACTGTTCTTGCAACATTGGGAACAGGATACTGAAGCCAGTTCGCCTGCCCAGGCTTGCCTCGCTTCCCTGCTTCTGCAGCCCTACGCGCAACATGTGACTCGCAATATGAAGATATCTTCAGAGAATGACACCATGCGGTGTCCGGCTTGCGGCAATCCACCCCAATTGTCCTTGTGGCGTGAATTCAACAATGGCGCGAAGCGTTCATTGGTGTGTTCGCTGTGCTCAACCGAGTGGGAATTTCTTCGCGTGCTGTGTCCCTATTGCAAAGAACAGAACAAGGATAAGTTGCCCCTGTTTACAGCCGATGAATTTCAGCAGGCACGCATAGAAGCGTGCGACACTTGCGCATCCTACATAAAGTGCATCGACCTTACCAGGGATGGCTACGCAGTGCCGCAGGTGGACGACCTGGCCACGCTGGCATTTGATTTGTGGGCCCACGAGCAAGGATACGCTCGCCGCAACCCCAATATGTTTCTGCTGCCGAGTGAATAGCAGTCAGCCGGGTGGCTGCGCCGAGGGCAAAACAGCTTAGCCAGCAATCAATGGAGAGCTTTCTTCTTTCGATAATGAGATGGTGTGGTGCCCACCATTTTGTGAAAGACTCGCGTGAACTGTGACTGGTCGGCAAATCCCACTGCATGCGCAATCTCCAGTAGAGGCGCCGGCTTTTCCTCCAGAAGGCGCTTGGCCCGTTCCATACGGCGGTGCAGGACATAGCGGTGCGGAGTAACCCCCGTACTCTGTTTGAATGCACGACAAAAATAATAAGGGCTCATGCCGGCGACGTTGGCCAGCTTAGGAACACAGAGATCGAGTGCTATATTGGCATCCACGAAGGCGGTCACACGAGTCAATCGCACAAGCGGCATGCTCGATGAAAGCTTGCCCGGCTCCGGCCGCACAATACTTCCCTGTTCCTTGATATCAGGGGTTAGCCTCGTATTCGACATCAGTTCTCCTCCCCAAAAGTACCTCACTGAACATCGAATCGAACAACTTGCTGGATTAAGAGTGCGAGAAAGTATAAGCAGAGTAATCAGCAATTAGCAATTAGGGGACAGGGTTACTGAAGCAATCTCTGCGAGAGGTCGACAATCCGGAGTATGGTCGAGAGAGCCGCAAATATTGGCCCTCTTCATTCTAGCTGAATTGGCTCCGGAAGACCGCTTTAATATGCGCCAACCGCTTCTGTAATGCTTCCGACTCCTGTTTGAGCCCTAACTCGTTGGCAATGGAAATGGCGTCGTAAAATGCCTCTTTGGCGTCGCTGTACAGGCCGCTGAGAGAGCCACGAGATTCATACATCTGATCGTAAGCTTTCTCGCCAATGGCTTTGCAGGCGCGCAATTGGTTGAGCTTGAGTTCCTGAGTGGTCCGCTCAATAGAATCATCCGTGGGAGAGAATTTGACTGGCAGCGTGGTTAAAATCGCCTTGCCATTCACCAGCGGTTGAGAACGAAACAACGGAGGCAGCGGTTGCGGCAATTTTGCGTCGGGAATAATGAATAAATCAGGAAAGTATGGTTGCTGCAGCAAAGAATCCCAGTCTTCATCCATGAGCCAGTTGCTGGCTACGGGAACAGCGCAACATTCGGCTCCAATTGCGCTGCTGAGATTAAGCAGCA
>DATDGH010000144.1:0-2019 GCA_036522215.1 Candidatus Angelobacter sp.
GTCGCGATACAGGAAGTAGTCGCGGTCGGCCGTCAGCAGGAATTTGGTCAGGCGGACGAAATCCTGCTCCAGCGCCTGCTCGTTGAACGGCACGCCTGCAAGCCGCAGGAAATAATATTTGAAGTAATTCAAGTCCCAGGCAATGGACTGGCGATCAAAACTGCTGCGTGGATAAGATACTTTGTAATTCAGATCGCGGCCGGCCTCGACCTGGAAACGCGGCAACACCGCCACGACTTTGCGGTACGCCTCCACTGCTTCAGGAGCAACGTTTTCCCCCGCACGATGCTCCGACAGAAACTCAAACAGTGTGGTGTCCCCAAAATCTTCCTCAAGATAGGCGCCGTGAGCCAGGTCCTCACCATAGATTTCCGGCACAGGCAGGCCACGACGGCGAAAATGCCGGGAGAATTCGATGAACGCAATATTTTCCTCGCGAACGTTATAAAGAATGCCGATGGCGCTGGATGCTCCACCTGAGAGCCGGATGATCTTCCGTCCCGAGCCGCCCAGTTCGCCCTGTAACGGCTGTACCTGTTCTACCAATGAGTGAAAATGCCGTTCAAAAAGTTTTTTGAGAACTTCCATGACGGTGCTCGGCCTGTACAAAGATAACATCGCGAACATCCTGCGTCGTCTCTGAAAGATAACCCCAATGTTTTTGCTGTTTTTTGTGTTTGGAACCATTTTGCCGGCGCTGCTTATCGTTTCCGGACCAGGGCCAGAAGGAGGTTGTAGATCAGCACGCAGATCCAAAAATCCACTAAGAGGCCCCAATCGAGGCGGCCGGGAGCGTGCCGGCCTCTCTGCGGCAGGTAGGGCATCAGGAACCAATAGATGGCGTTGCCAATGAGCACTGCGGCCAGCGCGATGAAAACCCGCCGCCAGGAGAACTTCATGTTCGTTCCAAACCTGTGTTTAAAACGTTGTGCAAGGCGCCTTTCTGTGTCGTACAAGCACCCGGGCCCCCAACACGCGCGCGGTTTTCGCGTGTGTTGGGGTGGGAGGAAAACTTCATGTTCGTTCCAAACCTGTGTTTAAAACGTTGTGCAAAACGCCTTTCGGTGTAGTACAAGCACCCGGGGCCCCCAACACGCGCGCGGGTCTTCGCGGGGTCCCCAGAAAGCGCTGCTTTTTTGCGCTTGCTGGGGTGCTCTTGCGCGTGTTGGGGTGGGAGGAGAACTTCATCGCTTCAGCAGGTCTACCCGCTCATTGACGTTGGTGACGTGGAAGTACCTTGCCAGGGATGGATGCTTCCTGGCTACCTCCTGGTACATGGCATAGGCAACACTGCGATAGGAGAAGTGTCCGGCTTCAGTAGTGCGTAGTTCGGCAATGTACAGTGCTTCGGCAAAATCCATCTTAAAAAGAGTGCGTTTGCGGAATGCCAGGGGAAGCGCGTACAGGCCCGCATGAGGATCAGCAGTGGACGCTAGCCGGGCCTGCTCAGCCACTGCTCTTTGCATTGCCTGGCGGTAACGTGCTTCCAGTCCGGCAGCAATGATGTCCGGAGGAACATCATAGCCGTGCTCTGAGGTGAATCCCTGCTCAATCTGGGTGCAGCGGCGGTGGCGGTGCATATCGCGAAAGCCGCCAACGTCCATGAGAATGTCAAACCGGAACTGCTGGCCGGAGTGGAAGGCGCGCAACAGCTCATCATGACGGCCACGGTGACGCAGCCCAATGTCCACGATCTCCTGCCGCTGCGTTTCCGTCAGCGATTGCACTTTCTCCCTGATCTGCCGGTAAGAATACTGGGAAGCGGAGTAGAGCAGCGTAGTGGGAATTTCAATTTCCAGGGGTTCGCCTTCCACCAGATCCACTGGCCCGGCCGGAGACTGGACGGGAATCCCGCTCATAATCTCGGCTGCCGCCTGAACTAACTCCTTCCGAGTCTGGATTTCATATTCGTTGGGATTGGCATATTTAACCAGTGTTGGCGCTACCTTGACCGGACGCAGAAGCTGGTGCTCGGCCTTCGCTCCCAGCTCAGGATTCGCAGACTTGATCTCTTCGATC
>DATDGH010000145.1:0-6858 GCA_036522215.1 Candidatus Angelobacter sp.
GGGCTGGTTGTCCAGAAGCTGAAGGGTGCGCACCATAAGATCTTCGCGCGTCGTCAGTACCAGGTAATCGCCCGCAATGGCGAAGGCGACCACATGTTTGGCCTCGTCATCGGTTCCCAGAAAATAGGTTACGTTTCCGGCAAAGCGGCTTTGCAGCTTGTTGCGCGACTGCCACAGCTCTAAATTCAGGAATTCGTGCGACGGCAAATGCGTGATGTAGACAAACTCCACTTTGCCGATATCGTAGAGTGCAAGGGCACTCTCGTCCCCGGCCACCGCAGTAACAAAGTCCGTATCCGCCGGCGCTCCCGCCGCCGCGCCAAAGCGAGTGAAGAACCGATCCAGGCGCAGAAAGAGGCGCGACTGTGAGAACGAGCTATGACTGTCACTCTGCAGCCATGCGGTTTTTTCCGGAGAATCATTCCAGCTTTTCAGGAGGCTGGAAAAATTTCGGGCCTGGACGAAGAGCAGCGCGCCTTCCGGAGTTAAAGCATCGAGTGCGCGGACTTTGGCAGCGAGAGCAACCTGCGCTTGCTGCGGATGGTAAACAATGGTCGCGGCCAATGACCATGACACTGCCAGGCCGAGAGCGACGAAGATTGCTCGTTTGATCATCGATGTCCTCCCTGAACGTCCGCCCCGCCAGCCTTCGGCTTTGTCGAAGGCATTCGTGGCCGAACTACTGACGCCTGGTTTACCTCATTGTGAAATGCTGGCTGGCGCTCATGGTCCGCGCGTTGCGTCGCCAGCACCTTGCGCACCCCGCTGACTTCCGTTTTGATCCGTTTTGCAACTGCAGGAACCGGATGCATGTTTTCCGCCTGGTAGAAGGACGAAAGGGCATCATTCAGATCGCCCAGCCGCTGGAAGGCCCGTCCCACCAGTTCACAAATCTCGGCCTTGTCACTGTTCTGCAGGTTCAGCCATGGAGTAAGTTCAGCCTGTGTCGCGATCTCCTCATCAGGAATCGTGTCATCGTCGGCAGTCGATGTTTCATCGTCTTCCGCATCGTCATAATCAGGCCGATACCAATAGCCTTCGGACGAATTCAGATCCAGCCAGTGATTGTGCAGGAAGGGTTTCATGGTGGCGATAGCCAGATGGAAATCGCCGGCCTTCATGGCCGCTCGCAGCAGCGGCAAGCGCGGGTCATCTGCGTTGGGGTAGTCGTCCAGAACGGCGCGCAATAACGCGATACGGGAAGCCTCGTCCGCATGCGCGGCTGCGTTTATGCGTGCAGCGAAAAAGAAAGGCTGGTTGGCGTCTGCTGGTTTGAGTGTTCCTCCCGTCGCAATCAGGTCCAGCTCACGGCTTCCCAAATCGGTCTTGGCTGATCCGGCAAGCGATCCTGCAGCAGCGACGCGAGTTTCGTACGCCGCCTTCGTATCTTTGGCCACCGCCTCCAGCTCTTTGCGAGAGCTCTCCACATCGCGACCGGCTGCTAGCCGAGCCTGGGCCAGACGAACGCGATAGGCCGCGTTCCACGGCATGGCAGTGACCAGTTCCTCCAGGAACGGAATGGCTTCAGCGGCATGTCCTTTGCGCATCAGCAATGCTGCTGCTGGGTCCTGCGCCTCAAAGGGAGCGCCCGCTACCAATGTCATGCGCCGCAGCAGTTCCAGCCCGGCAGGCAAATCTCCGGCATCCATGCGAATCTCAGCCAGCCCGGTCATGCCGGCTACGGTGAATTGGTGCTCATCAATCTCGTGCTGATACACGAACTCCAGGATTTTTTGTGCCGACTGCTTATCTCCCATCTCCTGTATCTGTCGCGCAACAGTCCGCAAAGTCTCACTCGACGGCGCCTGTAATGCACCTGCCCAGTACGCTGCCAGCGTGGAATCCAGTTTGCCTGTGGCCGCAGCCAGGCGCAGTTGGATAGAAAGCAGGGACTGACGATCTTCGTCGGATGGAGACTTCGGCATCTTTCTCAGCTCCTCCCGCAGGCGGTCGTACTGTTTGCTCTGAAGCAGCGCTTCCATCCATTTGCTCTCCCAGCCAGAAAGGGCAAATTGTGCATACTCCTGCTCGGTCTGGCGGGAATCGCGCACCTGTTGTCTCAGGATTTGCACCAAGTGGCGGAGGATAAGCTCCTTTTGCAGCTTGAGTCCGTGATCCGCCTCGGCATAGCGCTCCAAGAAGAGTTCCGGAGAAATAGCGTTGCGAGAGAGTTCCAGCACAAAGCTGGTCGCTTCTTGTGGACTGTGCGGGTCCACCAGCACAACAGGAACCAACCTCTGCACATAGCGGGCTCCATCGAGCTTGACATAGTTGCTCAGAATGCCTTTGAGATCAGGCCCGAAATCCCGCTGCATTCCCATAGTCTTCGCCTGATCGGCGACGGCGATGAAATCATCATTGAAATCCTCGTAGCCGCGGCCGGTCCGCAGACCTTTCTCAGACCCCACTTTGTCCTTGAGGGCCTCAACCGCCAGTTTCAACTCCTTTACCGCATCTTCTTTCTTCTGCTGCTTCCAGTAAATTTCGGCGAGGCGCTCGTGAGCATCAACACGCTTAGGAGACAGCTCAAGCACATGCTGGTAGTCCTCCACTGCATGCGTCCAATCGGCATAATCCTGGAACGTGGACGCGATATCGAAGTAAGCCTCTGCGTCGTCCGGCGTGTGTTCGAGTTCGCCCGGCAAGAAATCTTCTGCTTCGCGGTTCCCGGTCATTTCCATGAATTCGCCATAACGCGAGGCGTAGTAGAACCATTCATCGCCGGCCAGGGCAAGGTCCCGGTCGCCGCGATTTTTCAACCGTTGGCCAATCGACTGATCAGCCAGCGCTGCCAGGAAGGCAGTTTTGATTCTTGGAGAAGAATCGTTGAAGTAGAGTCCAGCCAACGCAGTGTATGCGTGCTTCCACGCCTGAGATTCGCTGCCGCGGGAATCAATAGCCTGCTGAACCAGGTGGGCCTGCCCATGAGCCAGAAGGAAGTCTGCGCTCTGGTTGCCTTGCTCATCGTCGTGGCTGGCCCAACCTGCGAGCCTCTGCGGACTGCTGGCGAGCAAGAGTTCAAGGTAGCGTTCCCGCTGGCCCGGGTCCAGATAGTTCCATTGGTTGACCTGGTCTAGCATGCGCAGCTCATCCTCCGGCTTGCCCGCCAGGTGATAGATGTCTGCAGCCCGCTTTATGCATTCCTGAGGACTGGCATAACAGACGCTAGTCCCGTTATGGGAGGAGGCGATCTCTTCAAATTCATGTCCCAGTTCAGCCAGCCGCAAACGCCGGGTTTGAAAATCACTGAAATCGTTGATGGACGCCATCCGGGCATAAACGCTGTAAGTATTGGAAATGTAGGGCGCATTTTCTAGCGCTTCCAGCGACAGCCGCGCCTCGAGCCCCGCCAGCTCTGCCTTCCGCGACAGCGGAAGCAGGAAAGCATGCGCTTGCTGGCGATCCATCTCTGTGTTCTTCTTTTCTACGAACTGGAGAAACTGTTGTTTCTCTTCCGGCGTGAAGTATTGGTGCACGGTGGCGCCCATTTCTTCCATGCAGTTCACCATTCCGGTGCGGGCAGCGGTGGTGCGCCAGTCCAGAGTGGATTTCTGCCACTCCTTTTCGGCAACTGCATCCATCCCTTTCTGCACAGCCTCTCTGGTCCAGGGCGGAAGGATGTTCGCCTCGTTGATCGCGCGGTCAAGCCGTTGAAAGGCAGCGTCCTGCATACGCAGGCGGGTCATGATCCGGACATAGAGCCACGCCACTGGATGATTCTGCCAGTTGGCCAGCAAATCGTTGCCTGCAGCATCCACTCCTTTCTCTGATTCAAATCGGGCCTGGGACAACAGTCCCCAGCTTTCCAGATGCTGGGCGACGGAGAAATATGCTCCCGAAGAGCGTGGCCGCCCATCAACAAAAGCAGCCTCCAGGGCTTTGACCACCAGTTCGGGTTTGTTCTGTCGCGCACGCACCTCGGCCTCTTTTTCCATCCACGCGGGATCGTGATAGGTGCGGTCGTAGAGCGTAGTGTAGTCGGCTGCTGCCTCATCAAAGCGCAGCAGCCGCTCCTCCAGACCGGCGCGGGCTGCGAGCAAATCCGGCCGGTCCGGACGAATCGTGATTGCCTGAGAATAAGTCTGGATAGCAGCGGGATAGTCTTCTGTGGCCGTTTGCAGCCGCGCCAGAACCACCGCCCAGCGCGAATCCTGGGGAGAATCCGTGACTGTCTTCTTATAGAAGTTCACGATCTGTGCGGCGCGGCCATGGCGTTGCGCATACAACGCGGCCTCAGAGGAGATGGACTCATCCTCAGGAAAGGCATTGATCAGTTCAATGTATTGGTCCACCGCTCCGGAATAGTCCTTGATGGCGGTAAGAGCCGGAACCAAGCCGCGACGCAGCACTGCAATCCGGCTCTTGCGCTCCGCGGCAGGAAGATTTGCGTGGCGGAACTCCGTGATCTGCTTGACATAGAAATCGCGCAGCCCGGCGTTATCCCCGGCTCGGGCGTAGGTATCCGCAATGGCCGCCAGATAATTGGCGTCATAAGGAGATTGTTCCAGAAGGCCGGCCAGGATTTTGCGGGCTGGAGCATATTCTCCAGCCTCGGTCATCTTGCGCGTGGCTTCAAAGTTGAAATTGTTACGCAGTTCCGGATAAGAATCTGCAGCGGCCTTCTGCAGCACGGCAAGGGCTTTTTGTTTCTCCTTGTTGCGCCAGTAGAAGTCCACCGTCGTCCGTATCACCCCCAGGATGCGAGGGTTTTGCTGATAGAGCGCCTCGATATTCTGTTGCGCCGCCACCAGGTTCTTTTCGCCTTCATAGAAGCTCGCCAGCTCATATTGCAACTGCATTTTGCGCACAGGATCACTGCCGAGGGCGGCTTCGCGCTCAAGAATGTGGCAGTGCACGCTGTTCAAAGCTCGCTGCAAAGCCAATCTGTCCATCTGCTCAAGAGTTTCTGCGGCATCAACGCGCTGCACCAGGGAATCGAGAAACGGAGCCAGCTCCTGCGTGCGGAACTGCGCCTGCAGCACGTCTGCGCGCAGCCGGATTGCCTGAATGGTCAAGCCGCTCCCGGCCACTGCTTTAGCAGTTGCCGCATCCACTTGCGCAGCCGCTGAGCGCCGCGCCGCCAGGTGCAGCAATCGGGAGTACGCCGGCGACTCCTGTCCCTTCTCCAACGCACCCTTTACATACTCATCGACTGCCCGGCCGTAGTCGCGCTTGTTCTCATAAATCGCGCCTTCCTGATAGCTGTAGAGCGCGTTGTCGTTCAGGCGTGCGCGCCCTTTTTCGAGCAGACGCAGCGCATCATCGAACATGTAGTAATCCCAGAAGATGGTGGCTGCTTCCTCGTAAGAGTCCGGATTTCCCGGCTCCGTCCGCGGCATTCGGTTCCAGTAGGGCGCCGCCAGAGAAAACTGCAAACGATCTGAATAGATATCACCGATGCGGGCCAGCGTATCGCGATTCAAGGGATTGGCGCGAAGCAGATTCAACTCAATCCGCACTGCCCTGGTTGTGTTAATGGGTTTGAAGTAGGCCAGCGAACGATAGACGGAGGATGCCTCCCGGCCTATCTCTGCCTCCGCCGGATAGAGGCCGGCAATCGCCCCCAGAGCCGGTGCAGCTTTTTCGAAATGGGATTGCCACAGCTCAGCTTCAGCCAAAAATCGGGCTGCCGCTGGATTGGCTTTGGCCACCTCCGGCCACGTGGATTGCCCAACATGTTCCTGCTTATCAAGCTGCTCCAGTTCGGTTTTTAATTTACCCGTCCGCGACAGGTACTCGAAGAACATGTCGCGCAGCCGCTCGTCCTCGAACCAGTACTGGCGCAGCAAGGCTTCCCATTCCGCAGTTCGTCCATGGACTATGTACTCATCCAGCAAATCCCGGACAAATTGGAGGTTGTGGGGAAAACGCTGATGGGCATAGCGTTCAATAGCCATGGACAAAGACGAAGGGACCCAAATCTGCTCAAAGTAGGCTTGCAGCTCCGTTCCAGAGAAGATGTCTGCAACCTGGCTCGTGATCTCCTGAAAATCATTTTCCTGGTTGTGACGCAGATACCAGCGCGCCAGCTTCTGGTACCAACTGGTACCGGGAAATTTTTGAATGGCCTTCTTGTAGAGGGCCTCCTGTTCCGTTCCCAGGCCATTTTGTTCCAGAAACTGCGCGCACCTTTCGTACAAGCCGGGATCGTCAGGATTGCGGTCCAATTCGCGGCGCAGGATTACCAGGGCTTCGGGAATTGCATTCTGCTGGGCCAGGCGGGAGAGGTACTCATTCAAGACGTGCTGGTACTCAGGGGAACGAGCGCCCCTGGTCCGGCTGGTCGCCTCAGTTGAAAGGGCGAAGGCCTGCTTCTCCGGCTTGTTTTCGTCGTCGTTGTCGTCATTCCGGTCCCGATCATCATCTTGTACAGTTGGTCTGATTGCCGCCGGATCGTGATACTCGTCAACGGCTGTCCTTTGCCAGAAACGTCGCGTGCCGGCAACATCTTCGCCCAGGGGCATGCCTTCAGCCTTGCTTGCCAATTCCTTCAACAAGGTGTCGAACAGGGCGAGCTCATTTTTAGTTTCGCCTTTGCCGGCATAAACATTGGCCATGAGTAAACTGATTTTGGTTCGTTGCTCAGCCTGGGGAAACGCGACAAGAAATTCACCGCCCAGACGGAGCACAGCATCCTGCTCTCCGTATCCGTCATAAGCATCAATGAGCCGGGCATGAAGTCCGGCGCGCGCGTCAGACTTGGGAAATCGTTGGTCGAGTAACGCCACCAATGCGGCGGCCTTGGAGCGATGAAAGTAAGCAACCGCCCGGCCCTCTTCCTTTGAATATTGTTCGTCCGCCCCGGAGTCATTCAAAATCAGGGAGAGAATTCCGTTCAAATATCCCGGACCCGAATCC
>DATDGH010000146.1:0-6038 GCA_036522215.1 Candidatus Angelobacter sp.
AATTCCGATGATAGCGTCTCGGATAAACAGCTGAATCTATTCACTTTTTAACCGGACACTACTGCTAAGCACTCAATGCTAATTGCTGTTGTCACTGAAGCAGTCAGTTGACTTTGGAGGCCACGTCAATCCGATTTTTGGGCAGGAGATGGGACACTTCACCGCCCGGCAACAATTTGTGGAGCATGCTCAGGAGGATGCTGGAATCATCCAGCACCTGGCTCTTCTCTACGAATCCCGATGCTCCAGCCTCCATCAGCTTCTCAGCATTCTTGCTGGAAAGTCCGGTCAACACAATGACCGGGATATGAGCGGTGGCGGGGTTCCTTTTAAGACGAGCCAACACACTTAAGCCATCGAGCTTCGGCAGCAACATGTCGAGGAGAATAACGTCCGGTGAAGCGGCAAGAGCAAGTCGAAGCGCCTCTTCCCCATCCTCAGCGACCAGAACTTCGCATCCGGCCCTGGTTAGAAGGCGTTGCGTGGCAAACCTGGTGAGTTTGTTGTCCTCAACAAGAAGTACACTTTGCATTGCGATCGGTCCTGCCGAGCGAAGTTGTCGGGCGCGAGAGCTGCCGTCTCGAGAGTTATCGTCCCAAACCACAGCCAACTTTATAGAATTCCACTGGGATCCGGGTCGCTACGCCAAGGGCGTAGTTCATAGAAGCCACTAACTGCTTTCCGGCATTTTTGCAATCGGGTCACCACCACCCCGCCACGCGAAGCGCGCGTCGGGGACCCCGGTCATCGGGTCATCGGGTCATCGGAAGAAACACCCAACACTTCGATGCTTTAACTGCTAATTACTGCTTTTCTGGCGGGCCCGGCGTGACTCGAACACGCGACCCTCTGCTTAGAAGGCAGATGCTCTATCCACCTGAGCTACGGGCCCCAAACTACAACTACTTCTCCTTCAATCATATACGGACTTCGACTCGTTCTGTTTGTTCCGTTGCGGCTGCACCGTCACGAAAACGTAACAGGTTGCTTTTCGCTCGCTTCCTTGAGGAGCTGTCGCTGCTCACTTTTCTTGCGAGAGATATCGCTCAGCCGTACCGGAAGACCTTTCGTGTATGTTGTTTTGTTCACTTGCTCGAGGTGCGTCCGAACCTGTCCCGCTATCCCCAGTTGATATCGGCGTTTCGTCTCTGGGCTGCTGTGCCGCATGGCGTGTTGGACCACCGCATCTGGGGCAACCCAACTGAGTCGCGTGCAAAAGACGTGACGCAGATTGTAGATGGGAAAATACGGAACACCCGCGTTCTTGAGCGTGGTCTTCCATGCGCATTTCACCGAACCAATGGGCCTCTCTGGATCTTGCGGGCTGGGAAACACGAACGGACTCTTGCTCCCCTGCTGTTTTTTCCATTTGAGAAGAACATCCGCGGCGAGGCGGGTCAACGGAAGGGGCTGTTGCGAGCCTTCGTTCTTGACCTCGCCGGACAAGTGAATCACGAGGTTATCGAGATCCACTTGGTCCCAACGAAGCCATAGGCCTTCGCTATAGGTTCTGGCTCCCGTCTGCACCAACAAAATGACGCCTACACGCAGATATGGCGGCGCTGCATCAAGGATTCGCCGTTCTGCTTCTGGAGTGAGCATCCGTTTTGCTGGTCGCTCCCGGTTTTCGTTGTAGCGTTTCACACCGGCAGCGGGATTTTCCGTTATATATTTGTTAGTGATCGCAAACTCGAACATGCATTGAAGGCATGCAAGCTCGCGATTCACGGTCGCTCCTTTGACCGTGACTGTTGGCTTCGAGTCTGACTGCTTCCCACGGCGAGCCGCCTGACTGCGACGCTGATTGCGATAGTTCTCAATCATCTGCCTGCTAATCGCGGTCAACGCGTACTCCCCGAGGTGCGGTTTTAGATTATTGATAAACATCCGGTGATTTTGCTGAGTTTTGATGGAAAGCGTCGACGAATGTGAAGCAAGAAACTCCTCACACAACTGTGCGAACGTCACCCGCGTTCCTGGCAAACCGACCTTGAACAAGCCCAGTGCGATTTCGCCTTCCCGATGCTTGAGAATCTTAGTGGCGATTTCTTTGTTGGACGTCTTGGTCGACTCAAACGTGCGTCCGTTCTCCGCCGTGTAGCTCATCCACCAAAACCGTGAATCGTTTCTTTGATACAACCCCATTTGGCGCTCTTTCTACTTGCCGGAAGAATGCGCCGGAGAGATTATACGCGCCGGTATTGAGGGAGAGCTAGCCCGTAGTGTGTGAGCACGTTTGAACTCATCCAGTGCTGATCGCCGATATTCGAGGCGTCCTGCAATTTTGCGACGCTCGATTTCGTTGCGGGACGAATAGTGGTAGAGAGTGCTGGTCGATATTCCTAAGTAAGCTGCAGCCTGAGGATGACCCAACCAGGAATCCCCATCCGCGGCGATTCTCAAGTCCTGGGAATCAGTTGATACGCCATTGGGCGTGAATTCACCGTTGGGGTATGCCAGCTTTCGAAGGACCGAGAGAATCGGTTCGGCGTCTTCTGGTAGCAGAAGTACGCAAGCAACTAACCTCGAGGCTGAGCCGTTCGAGCGCTCAGCTTCAATACTCCGGACGTGCCCCAGCACTGCTTTCTTTTCAGATTGAGTCTCGCGGCTCATAACTGCTCAAGACCTCCGTGGCTCGATACGGGTCATTCAGTTCCTAGGATTCTTATGGAGGTTTCGAATTCGGTCAAATCCAACGCTAACGTCACACCACGCATTCCAGACCTTGAAGATTTGACTGAATTCTTATCCGCACCTACCTTGCTCCGCAGCTTCTATGACCTCGGCGCAGGTCAGAGACTATCAATCGGGCTCGTCTTCTCGATCAAAGGGAAGGGGGTTGCGGCGGCCGGGCTTTATGGTTGATATCGGTCGCCGCACACAAACGACATTGCGAGTCGAGTCGCAGATGGAAAGCCAGGTGACTCCATGTGTTACTGGAATCTGACCGGGTACTACGAGCGGGATGGCCGAATACGATTCAGTGGTCCATGTGTCGTAACCGGGAAACTTTTTTCCGTAATCGTTTCGCAGCAAGGTGCCCATAACTACTTCGAGGAAAATACCTTAGCCCAGGATGCATTTCCAGAACTCTCCCACGAAGAACGAGAGTTTCTTATCTCTGGCGTTTCCCCGGAGGGCTGGAGGCAGCTATTCAACGGGGAGTCTCGGTCTGACGATTCGATTCCGGCATCCCCCGTTGGCCTGTGGTGGACCCAAGGTGCTCTCTGAATCCAGAGTTGGAGTCGGGTTTAGACCGACACGGGCCAATTCCGTTTCTGCGGATGAACAAAAACCCGACAAATTTTCATTTGCTAAGAAACGAAGGATTGGGCACGGTCTCAGGGATCTGGCGTACGGTCTTAGGCGGACGATCTGTTGGTGCAGAAGTACAAAAAACCAACAAATGTTTTTCGCTCCAGAGAAATCAAATCCCGTATTTGCGCGACAGACGCAGCCTCCCGCACACGCCGGTCCCAGCGCTGTCCGGGGTCTAAGGAGCGATCCGGCCATGTAGAGCCCAACACAGCAAACTCTTGAGCAGCACAAATTTCTCAGAAGACCAAAGAACGCGATTTGGTCCTTTGAGGCACCTCGCGGCCATTTTCAACGCGGGGAAATGTGCTGACCTGGTTTCGCACTCGAGACCTGGCAGTGAATCACCCAAGCAGTTGCCAGGATCGAGTAAGGAAACGCTGGTCAAGCGAACTCCTTAACGCGCTGGCTCCTGTTTGGACTCAACCATTAAGGAGGAAAAATGAACAACAGAAAACCAAAGTTAGTCGTCCTAGGGATCATCGTGAGTGCGATCATCATCCTCGTGTTTGGCTGTGCGCACTGGACGAGATCGAAGAAAAACAACGGCGCTACAGTCCATGCTGAAGTTGGTCGGCCTGGCGGAAAGGTGCACAAGCATCCTGCCAAAGCTACCACCTCGACTAAAGTTCACAAATCGAAACCGAAGTCATGTCCCGTGGGTTCGGCCGCACAAAACCTCTCGGAAAAAGCGTCCGCCAGCCCGCTTTCCATGGGCCCAGTTGTTAGGGTTGTCGTAACGGTCTCCACCGAGCCTACTCCCAATCCCGGTTTCAGTTTTTTCCGGCAACAAACTGAACGCGAGACACAGCCATCGGGTTCAACAAACCCCGGACCCCAACTCCCAGGCGTAGCAAGCAACTAAGGTACGAGTCGCATCATCAGATCGTTCACGGATACTCTTTTCGCGTTACGATAGGCGCTGTAATTGGAAATTGCTCCGCCACCTGCCCCAAAGCATGGCAATAGCTGCCAACTTTCCCAGATGAGTTCAGGAGGCTAAGTTTTACTGATGGCAACCTTAGACAGGCAACTCATCTCATTTCTTCAGGCCGACACCCTTGATGAAATTCGAAGACTAATCAACCACTACCCGGATCTGCTCAGCCCCGAAGCAGATGCGCGATTAGTCTCTTTCTCCGAACTGGATGATGATGAGGTACGCAAAATCATTAATGCGGGCCGAGCGCTTTTACAACGTTGTCGAGAAGTGGGTCCAGATCTCGCCGTCGCCGAACTTCGTGCAAGAGTATCGAACTCCTCGCCGAAGAAGCCTTCCGGGACAGCAGTTATAAGTCCAAGTAGCCCGAAGGGGCGTCCAGTAGGATTGTTCCGTGTTCTCCTTGCAAGCGTTTTTGGTATAGGGTCCACAAAGCTTAAAGCCAATCTTGATATATACAAAGCCGGCCAATTTTTGGATGATGAGACTGAAAACCGCCCATCCAGCATAGAAACCGCGATCCGATATCTCGAGAAGGCCTTAAAACGAGCCAGTCCTGATCGGTCCCCACAAGAATGGGCTATCGCAATCAATAATTACGCGAATGTTTATTATTTGAGAGTCAGAGGTGAACGGGCTGAGAACCTGGAAATATGCATCCAAGCAGCCAAACTAGCGTCGGAAAGCATTGACTATCACAGATTTCCCGCTGAATGGGGCGCGGTTATGATTACCCTCGGTAAAGCATATTTCCGCCGTATGCGGAACTCCCCAGCGGAACACATTAATGACGCAATCCGAACCTATGAAAGGGCGCTGCGGTTAATGACCTATGAACGCTTTCCTGTTCAATGGGGGATGTTGACCAGGTATTTAGGCCGTGCTTACAAGGAACGAAAAGAGGGTGATCTAATCGAAAATCTCGAACGAGCTATTGCTGCATATGAAAATCTACTCTCCCGTAAATCACTAAAGGGAGTTTCTGAAGGCTTGGATTTAGAGCGATGTGTTCGTGAATTGGCGGATGTCTATGAGCAGCGAAATCGCCTCAGCCCCGTCCGAAAACCGCCCACGGCCTCCGGTACCAGTGGACATCAATCGAGCGCTGAGCCAATAACCTTTATGATTTCTTCTAAACTTGGTCCCCGCCACGTTGCACAAGGATGGAGAAGCCCCTCGAAGTCATTCGGTTCAGGAGCAGTCCCACAAATTGATGAACGCCAGCGGTTCTTGCACCACCCCGCTACTCGAACATCATTTATGCGTGTGCGCCGTCTTCTTATAAAAGCGGTGCTCGTCTGGTGTCTTGCAATACCCTTTCTTCTCTATACTTTGTTTTGGACTAGGGGCTCGCCCGCCCTTGACGCCCTTAACAGCCTCGTTCCAATCAAACGCCTAAGTGTATCCATGGTGCTGGCGGCGATTGGGTTTGTGGTTGGTGGATTCTTTCTGGCAACGGCAATTCGGGAGCTGCGCAAGTTTCGCCGGCTAAGCCTGTTATATTTCAAAAATTCAACCCATGTTGAAGCGCTCGGATGCCTTCGACAGCACCTTGAGCGCGGTTTGCCTTTTGCCATCTACTTTCGCAACTTTGCCCTCGAAGCCGCCATTGTCGATCTGTCAAAGGCAAATGCAAACAAATCAAGTCTTCTCTACATACTGCCTGCTTCTCCTATTGAAATGAAACTGAGTTCGGCCTTAGGAGTGGAGATGTCTTTGATCGGGATCGACAATCCTTTGAATATCTACAGAGTTGAAAGGCCCGTGATTCCGCGCCTGTGTT
>DATDGH010000147.1:0-11840 GCA_036522215.1 Candidatus Angelobacter sp.
ATTTGCGCCGGCCGCCGTAATGCTGCTGATGTGATTGAGATGCCTGGCCGCTACGGCGTCTGTACCAGCAGCGGTTTGGACGCTGCCGGCCAATGGCGAGGCGCTGGTGCTGACGCGCACTTCCACGCCACCTTTAATGTCGTTGACCCTGGCGCTGGCTCCCGCGACCAGGGCGAGCTCGATCCTGGCCACCTCAGCCCCGCTCGCTGAGCGGTAGCCGACGACGCGGTAAGACTTGATTCCCACGCTGGAAACAGCATGGATGGCTGCGTCCTGATGCTCGGCAGAGACTCCCGCTAGATCAACCAGCATCAAATTGTCCGCCGGACGATATTCAGTGTGAGTGAATGGCCCGTTTGCGAGAATCGTGATCACACTGGCCTGGTCTCGCTTTTCCACCTGCACGCCAGCCAGTTGCGAAACGGAACCTGCCGCCGGCGCTGTGATCACAGCCGCCAGCAGAATCATTCCCAAGAATTGCTTTACCCTCATCGTCATAGTCTCCCCATCGTCAGCAATCTTCTGCTTTGGCACGCGCGGATTGACTGGGCTACCCTTAACCCCATTCAGCCGCTCGAACTTTAATGCCGCCATCTAGCGATGGCTTTACTGCTCCCCTGGGTTCGGCCTTGAGTGCTTTAACTGCTATGTCTTTGGAATCCTCTTTACCACCTCGTGTGCAGTTTCGCGTCCCACGTGGTCGGTTGCGTATTCTCGAAAAACCACTGAATCACTTGTGATCTTCTCTACACTGCCATTGAAAACCTGGTCGTTCTCGCGCAGAAAATAAGCGCGATGAGTATTGCTCACTACTACGGCCAGCATTTGTCCGTCCGTGTCCTTGGCGATGCCCTTTACCACCAGTTCCGGAATGTACAGGCACTTCTTGCCTACGGAGCACGATGGTCCTACCGGTCCGCTGGGCGCATTGCGGATGATGCTCAGGAACGGATCGCGGCGGCCGGCTGGGCCGCTCCTGATCGTCTCCGCACCGGAGCCCGCTTTCTTGTTGTCTGCCACCTTCTGAGGCACCACCTTGACCTGATCTTGTTTCTTCGCTGCTACAGCCTTCTTTGGACTCACAGCCTTCCCCGCAACACTCTTCTTGGTAGTGACCGGCGCAGTCTTTTTCGCCTTGGCCGTCTTCGTGGTGGCCGTGGAGGGCTGCACCGGCTTGACTACGATTGCCGGCGTTTTAGAAGCTGGAGTCTGGGCCGCTGTTTTGGAAGCAGCGGTTTTCGTGGCCGCGCCATTCACCGTCGCAGACTTTGTCGATGCTGAGTTCTTGCTGCCGGCGGTCGCCTGGTTGCTCTTGGGGACCGTCAGCGTGACTGGGGGCGTCTGATTTGTTCCACCGCTCTTTCCGGAGGCTTTCTTCCCTGCAGCAGTCTTCCCAGTCGTTGTAGTGGGGGAGGTCGAACCAGAATTCTGGCTGTTTGTACTTGTACTCTGCGCGGCGGCAGTCACGGCCAGCGCCGCTACAAGTGCGAGAATTTGAATCAGCTTCATCTCAGTTCCTTTTAGTGCGTGTGACAAAGTCGTTATTTCTTCGGCGCCGTGGACATATCCGACGGAACCAGGTCATGGCTGAAGAACGTGGTGGCTGTGCAACTGGCTACCACGGACTCACCCGGAGCCCACGTGTAGGTCGTCTTGACCTTGGCCGGACCAGTGTTCTTGAGGTTCGACATCTGCAGACTCGCGATGTTGATGATCCTCTCCACCCGGCCGATGCGGTCAAAGAAATTCAGCATTGAAAAATACGATCCATCAAGATCGAGTTGAAACGGCACCTCGGTATAAAAATCATGATTGGAGACAGGCATGGCGGTGTAGCGCCGGATTTCAACGCCGGCCAACGCCGCCGTATCGTGCAGCTGCTTGATGAACTGGTCCGCTTCTTTGTCGTCAGGCACAATCTTTTTCTCGGCCACCAGTTGCTGCTCCAGTTCAACCAGGCGCTTATTCAGTTCTGCCAGCATAGGAATGAAGTCTCGCAAACGCTGGTTCTCTGCCCGCTTCTCAGCCACCTGCGTGCGCAGTTGTTTGATATCGTCGTTCATGGGGCCGAGCGGCCAGAAATAAAAGCCCCCGCCCACCACTGCGGCAACCACGATCAGGATGCCCAACTTTGTTACCAGTGACATATCATCAAATTTCGCCATAACCTGAACCGTCCGTGAATTTCGCTCGTTTTTCCTGCGAAGTTGTCTTAACCCTTCTTTTCTGTCTTGGGCGCCTCTGCGGCATTCCCCGATAGCTTTTCGCAAATCAATTCGAATTTGAACGCCTGCAGCTCTTTGATGGTGCTGTCTTGGGCTGTTTCTTTGATCTCAACCGACCTGAATTTGCCCGTCTTTTCAAGATTGGCCATCAGGTTGGCCACGGCATCCGGACTCAACGCGAAGCCGGTGAAATTGATGCTTCTGCCGTCGTCGGTCATGGCTTCCAGCCACACTGCGTCCGTCTTGGTCACGGTGTCCGCTACCATGTTCAGCAGGTTGACCGGACCAGTCTGCTGCTGTTCGAGCTGATGGATGACCCGGGCCCGCTGCTCGAATAGATCAGCTTTTCTCTTCTGCGCTTCATACTTGTTTTTCACATCGGCCAATTTTGCGTTTTCGGCCTGCTCGCGCTGCAAGTCTGTGCGTAATTGGTCCCGCTGGTGGTCCACCATGGTGTACCAGCCCCACAAGCCCGCACTCAGAACAATCAGAAAAACCAGCACCAGCATGGCTGTGCTGGGCCCCTCGCCGCCGCTGACCGGCGCGGAAGGACGCTTGCCGCGTTTCGCTTTAGGAACTCCGAGTAGATTGATGCGAATCATAAATTTTCAAAACTCCTCAGGGCCAAACCCACGGCTACCGCAAGTTGCCCCGGATTCTGTTCCAGAATTTCGTTCTCCAATGCATCCACCGGAGGCAGGATGCGCTGGAACGGGTTGAGCACTTCTACCGGCAGCGAAAACTCCTGGCGCAAGGCCTCAACCAGGCCCGGCACCCGGGAAGATCCGCCGGCCAGGAAGATGCGTTCAATGTGCTCGCCGGAGGCGGTTGCACGGAAAAAGTCAAAGGTCTTCTGGATCTCCAGCACGATAATCTCTGTCACCTGCTGCAGGATCGGCGTCTTGGCATCTTCACTCACGGTGCCCACCTTTTTCCCCAGCTTGAGCGATTCAGCATCGTCAAAACTGAGGTCCAGTTCTTTCTGCAGCGAATCTGTGTACTGGTTGCCGCCCACGCTGACGTCGCGGGTAAACAGTGGCGTCGTGCCTTTCACGATGTTGATGTTCATCACGCTCGCGCCCAGATTCAGCAAAGCCACCGTGGCATCGGGGAAAGGCTGATAGTTGTATTCGTAGCAGTTCTGCAAGGCAAAGGCGTCAATGTCCACCACCGCCGGACTCTTACCCGCCAGCGACAATACATTGGTGTAATTCAGGATTTTGTCCTTCTTCACTGCCACCAGCAGCACGTCCATCTGCGGCCCTTCGGCCTCCGGATTCAGTATTTCAAAATCCAGGTTCACATCCGAGATGTCGAAAGGGATGTGCTGGGCCGCCTCTGTAGTAATGCTGTCTGCCAGTTCACCTTCGCTCATCGACTGCACCTTGATGGGCTTGACGATGACGGAGTGGCCGCTGACTGACGTTGCCACCTGCTTGGCCTTGATGCTGCGTTCACCAAAGATCTTGGTGATCGCCGTGGACACGTGTCCGGAATCCACGATCATGGAGTCCACCACCACGTCGCTGGCCAGGGGCTCCACTCCCAGGTGCGATACCTGGATTTCGCCCTTGGCGCGCTTCAGTTCAATCGCCTTGATGCAGCTCGATCCAATGTCTAGTCCGACAATTGATTTACCTGATCCAAACATGCCTGCCTGCCTTATCTGAGACTTTCATTCTTAATATCGTCGTTTGCTCACTACACTTAACGAACTGCCGCCGCCCGCGCCGCCTTGGGCTTCTTTTTGGCGCCGCTCATGTTGATCGTGCTCTTTTGCTCCATCCATTGGTCCAGGATGGTCTTCTTAAACTTCCAGCGGTTCCCCAGTTTGAACGCCGGAATCTTCTCTTCAGTCACATACTTGTAGAGCGTGTCGGGGCTGACTCCCAGATATTGGGAAGCCTGGCGAATGTTCATTACTTCGCGCGACTCTGCTGCCATACTCGTTAGCCTTTCCACTGTGGGTTTTGGCCCCTACCTCTGGAGGCCTGGAGAGAACTACCTTTAAATGTTTTCTCGGGGGGAAAACTCAGGTTCAGCCGAGTTATAACTGGGTTAATGCAGGAAGGTCAAGCAGGAACTTCCGTGTTTTGCCGTGATTTCCCGGATTTTACCGAAGTTCATGGTACTTTCGCGCCACAACAATACCAAAATCCTGTGTGTCCAAGTTCATTCAACCACAAGTTATTGTGGTATTGCTGCACACGGTTCACTATTTTGGCTGAGAAGTTACTAAGGACCTGGGACTGACCTCTGCAATACACCTAAGTACTTGGAATTCCCCGGCGAAAACAGGAGTGCGATTGCGCCGCTCGAAGCTCGCCTGAGGTCCGGGAAATTGGAGGAATATAATCGGGCCTGTGGCGCCTGTTCCAACTACGGTTGACACAGAAATCCGGCTTGCCCAACCGTCGCCACAAGAGTGGGCGCAAAAAACCCGCATCCCGCCGGAGAAAAGCCGGTTTTCCGCACTACTGCTGCCGCTGGCACTGATTTTTGCCGGAGCGACGGTTATCTACAGTGCCGTCTGGATGTATTACATTCGCCTCCAACCGAAAGTGGAAATCGGCATCGCCACGCAAATTTTATCTTCCGGGGCGGAAGTCATAGATCTCGCGCCGGACGGACCTGCGCAGCAAGCTGGTCTGCGCCTCCACGATCTCATCATTGCGGTTGATGGCAAGAGACTGGACAACAGCGCGCAAAATGCTACCCAGAATGCTCTCACTCCCGCGTGGATCAAATCACGGCCGGGGGATCTCGTGGCATTGAGTGTGCTCCGACCGGGCGTATCCCAACCTCTGGTGATCTCCGCAACTTTCCGGGCCCGCCCCGGAGTTGAACCTACTTTGGTTCGACGGATTGCCGAGCAGATCATTTCTGTATATCCCATTTTCTTTCTGGTCATCGGGGTCGCAGTACTATTCATGCGCCTGGATGATCCGAACGCGTGGCTGCTAGCGCTTCTCTTCGCAGGATTTATCGCTGCATCTGATTTTCCCAACTCTTTCGTGGTCCTGCCGCATGGCCTGCGCGCTTTCATGGTGGGATATCGCGCGCTGTTTGTCGGGATGATCGCGCCGCTTTTCTATTTCTTCTTTGCCATCTTTCCGGAATGCTCACCTATCAATGCTCGGATGCCTCGATTGAAGTGGATCTTGCTGCTGCTGGGAGTCTCTTTCGGATTCTGCGGCTTTCGCGCAGGAAATCCTGAACTATGGCCGGGGTTGCAAACCGTGCTGGGACCGAAATTGGCACGATGGAGCATTCTGACGTTCATTTACGGCACAGTTCTTCTCGGCTTGGCATCATTGGCGTCGAACATGAGAGTCGCGCTGCCGGAAGCGCGGCGGAAGTTGCGCATCATAGTGTTTGGCACTGTCGCAGGTGTGGGGCCGGTAGTTGTAGTGCACGCCATCGGCGACTTTCGCCAGGTTGGACCGCCCTTCTGGCTGGATTTCACCACCATTGTCCTTCTTTGGCTTTTTCCGCTTTCCTTTGCCTACGCCGTGGTCAAGCATCGAGTGCTGGAAATCCCCGTGCTGCTCAAACGCAGTGCTCGATACCTGTTTGTTCTGCGTGGGCTGGCTGTTTTTGTCGCCCTTTTGGCTGCCTCTTTGATTGCGGTGTTCACGGTCATGTTTTCCGTCTTCTTCCCCATTGGATCGAAAGCCGCGATGGCCATCGGGGTAGTCTTTGGCATCACTTTGACCTCAGCCTCCACGCCTGGCTTGAAAAAAGTCACCCACCGTATCGACCGCGCCTTTTTCCGAGGCGCCTACGATGCGCGCTTGATCCTGCAAGACCTGGCGCAGAAAGCGCCTCGCTTCAATACCCGCAAAGATCTGGCAGCAGAGCTGGCCGCCCGAGTGGACGAAGCTTTGCACCCCACCTGGCTGGCCGTTTATGTGGAGGCACCACCGGACTATCTGGAATCTGAAGCAGAAAAACTGCCGGCGACAAGCAGGAGATTCCCAAAAAGCTCTTCCTTCCTTGAACATCTGGACCGGTCCGGTGAACCGTGGGATACATACGCCGATCCGGTTTCAGCAGCAACCCTGTCTTCAACGTTTGCGCCGCTTCAACCAGAGTGCCTGGTAGGTTTTCCCGCCCGCTCCGGCGAGTTGCTGGGCTTGCTGGTGCTGGGCAGCCGTCTTTCGGAGGAACCGTACTCAGGCGAAGACAAGATGCTTTTGCATTCTGTGGCCAGCCAGGCCGGCGTGGCATTGGAGAACCTGCGCCTGGCAGAAAACATCGCGGAACGGCTGGAGGCGGAGCGCAACGCGCTTCGCGAAATGGAAATTGCCCGCCAGGTGCAGAGCAAATTGTTCCCACAATCAGTGCCGCAATTGAAGACGCTGGAAATCGCCGGAACCTGCAGGCAAACCCGTGCCGTCGGCGGTGACTATTATGACTTTGTCGAGCTTGGCCCCGGACACCTAGGTTTGGTGGTTGCTGATGTCGCCGGCAAAGGAATCTCGGCAGCGTTGTTAATGGCCAATCTGCAAGCCAATCTGAGGAGCCAATATGCTCTGGCTCTGGAAGACCTCCCGCTTCTGCTCAAACGAGTCAATCGTCTGTTCTATGAAAATACCGAACCCAGCCACTACACAACCATGTTCTTCGGCTGCTATGACGATGATTCCAGGCGGCTGGTATACGCAAACTGCGGCCATTGCCCTCCGCTCCTGGTCCGCAACAACGGTTCTACCCAACAACTCTCCTCCACCGCAACCGTCCTCGGATTGTTCCCGGAATGGGAATGTGAGATCAGCGAGGTCCGGCTTGAGCCGCGCGACATCCTCGTTCTTTACAGCGACGGTGTTACTGAAGCGGCCAACGATCATGATGAAGAATTCGGAGAATCACGAATGATGCAGACACTCCAGTCCGCCAATAGTGCGCCGGCTTCAGCTTTACTCTCGCGATTGCTGGATGCCGTCGGACAGTTCAGCGCGGGCAAACAATCCGACGATGTCACTGTAATCATTGCCCGCGCAAGATAGAGATTAAGCCAGATCGAAGAGCAGGACCTCGCTCTGATCTGCGATGCCGGTGATCTGAAGATTTGGCTCTTGCGCGACGGCAGCTCCGTCTCCAGCACGCAATTCTTTGCCATTAAGGCTGATCGTTCCGCGTGCGACTTGCAGCCAGGCATAGCGGCCTTCGTCCATTTTGTATTCCACGGATTGCCCGGATTGCAATTCCGTCGCGTACAAGGTCACGTTCTGGTAGAGCGTTACCGCGCCATTTCCGGACTTCGGGGAGGCCAATAGCCGCAGCTTGCCCTGTTTCTCTTCAGCCGGAATAGCTTTCTGCTCGTACATCGGCTTGATGCCTTCTTTTTCCGGCACAATCCAGATCTGAAGCAGATGAACCGGCTCTGTCTTGGAATGGTTGTACTCGCTATGGCGGATGCCGGTACCGGCACTCATCTTCTGCACCTCGCCCGGCCGGATCACAGAACCTGTGCCCATGCTGTCTTTGTGGGCCAGTTCTCCTTCCAGCACATAAGTGATGATCTCCATGTCACGATGAGGATGCGTGGGAAAACCGTGGCCGGGCTTGACCCAGTCCTCATTGATCACGCGCAGGCTGCGGAACCCCATGAATTTAGGATCGTAATAATCACTGAATGAAAACGTGTGATAAGTATCCAGCCATCCGAGGTTTGCATGCCCCCGCTCCTGGGCAGGTCGTATCTGAATCATGTTCCCCCCTTGATGATTGCATTATTTAGATGCTGGAGGGGAAAAATGGATTCGCGGGAGCAACACCTTGGGGCGCAGCGCGGCAAACATAAATGAGAATGAGGCAGCCGCCCCCCGACGAGCCGTGCGTTTTTCGCGCGCCGGGGTGGAGGCGTCCTTGGCTGCTTCTTTCACTCATCGCCCCCCACGGGACGCTTCACTGAATATCAAATTGCTCTGGATGCAGCAGGGGATCAGATTTCACCAGAACTGTCTGCTTGGTGAGCTCCTCCATCTCCTGTAACCAGCGCGCGCCGTTGGTCTTGAGCACCTTGGCAACTTCAGGATGCACGCGCAACATGATGTCGCGTTCGAAATGCCGCGCCATCTTCCGCATCTCTACGTAGATTTCATTGCACGTAGTAGTGACGGACTTAATCATGCCGGTGCCCGTGCAAATCGGGCATTGTTGTCCAAGGGTGCGCTCCAGGGACTGCTTCACTCGCTTGCGCGTAATAGCCACTAAGCCGAAGTCATTGAACTGGAGGACTTTGGACGGAGCTCGGTCTGCCTTGAGGGCCTCTTCCAGCGCCTGCATTACGCGTTGGCGGTTCTTGCGTTCGTCCATATCAATAAAGTCGATCACAATGATCCCGCCCAGGTCGCGCAGCCGAATCTGGCGAACGATCTCCCGGATGGCATCGATGTTGGTCTTTACGATGGTGTCTTCCAGGCGCGCCGTCTTGCCCACGTACTTGCCGGTGTTCACGTCAATCGCAACCAGCGCCTCAGTTTGGTTGATCACGATGTATCCGCCACTCTTCAGCCAGACTTTGGACTTAAGCGCCTTGTTGATTTCTTCGGAGATGTTGAACTGCTCGAACAGCGGAGTATCTTTTGTGTACAGCTTCACCCGCTTCACCAGCGAAGACTGGAACCGGCTCACAAAGCGAAGGATGCGCTCGTACTCCTGTTCGCTGTCAACCATGATGGAGGAGAAACTCACTGTTACCTGATCGCGCAGAATCCGCTCCACCAGATTCAGGTCGTGATAAATCAGAGCCGGGGCCTTGGACTTTTCTGCCCGTCCGCGGATTTCACTCCACAGGTTAATCAGGAAACGGATGTCGGCGCGCAAGTCATCTTCATTCGCTCCGGCAGCGGCGGTGCGAACAATGAATCCACCGTGGGCCTCACCCCGCTCGCTCAAAACAATCCGTTTCAAGCGATGCCTTTCTTCTTCCGACGCAATCTTGCGCGAAACCCCTGTGTGGTGGACCGTAGGCATGTACACCAGGTACCGGCCCGGCAGAGCAATGTGACTGGTGATGCGGGCGCCTTTCTTGGCGATTGGCTCCTTGGCGATCTGCACCAGGATTTCCTGCCCTTCTTTCAGCAGATCAGAAATGGCAGGGAGTTGACGTTGCACGTTATGACGAGGACGGCCGCGCATGCGTCGGCCGAATCTGCGGTTGCGACGATCAGGCGTGCGTCCTGTACGCTGCTGATAGCCGGCAGTAGCTCCCGGTGCACGCACTTCAGCCCGGCGCTCACCATTCTCACCTTCTCCTTCCGCTCCAATGGCAGCTTCCTCGTCGGCTTCTTCCCCTTCCGCATCTCCATTCGCGCTATCATCCTCAGCGGATTCAGCCAGGTCTTCATCCGTCTCAGAGCCTTCAAGACCTTCAGCTTCATATTGGCCGGTTGCGTGCCCGACTACATGCGCGTCGCGAACTGCCTCGGTGAGCTCTCTGCCCATCGCCACCATCTGATCGTCAACCGGCGCCAGTTCTTCCTCTTCCAACTCTTCAAAGTCAGAGAGTTCGAGACGGTCTTCGTCATCGAACTGCGGCATCTCGCTCTCTTCCTCTTCAATCTCTTCTTCTTCAACTACTCCTCGGGCCGCCTCGGGGCCGTCCCAGGAGGTTGAGGCTTGTGCAGCCGGTTCGCTGACGTCGCGGCTTTGTTCCGCAGGTGGAATAAAATCCGAGGCCTCTGTCGCTTCAGCCATCTCAACCTGCGCGCCGCCAAACACGCTGGCAACGTTCATGTTGTCCAATCGCTGCCGTTCCTGCTCATCCACCACCTTGCTGGGTGTCTCCGGATGACCCGTCTGCTCCAAATCCTTTATCTCGTCGACTGCAGCAGCCGGGGTGTGATGCTCCTCGGCGCTAGCTTCATGCTGTGATACCACTTCCCCAGGCTCGACGGAAATTTGCGAATGCTCTAGCGGCGGATGAGCTTCCACGGAGGCTGCTGCCGAAGGCGTGCCACGCTCATTGCGGTATTTGGCCAGCGACTCACCTGGCAGCACCATGGAGCCTGGTGAAAACTTGGATGGATCAATGGAATATTCGGTTGACGGCTTCACCCCAGACTGCCCTGGCGGCTTCGGCTGAGTCCGAGCCTGCGTCGGAGTCGCCGAATGCGGCTGATACTTAGAAATGGACTCACCCGGCAAAACCATCGCCTGATGAGTTGCCTGATGGCTGGCTGGCGCTTCCGTTCGTGCCTCCAAAGCAGGTGCAGCGGTTTCGACAGGACGCTGTTCGTGCTGCTCGCGACCGCTGCGGTCGTCGCGATCATGGAAGCGTTCGCGTCCCCGGCCCCGTCTCCGGCGGCCACGCCATTTGCGGGCGCCTTCCCGTTCTCCATCTCCACCCGGCGCTCCCTCAGTGGCAACTTCAGACGCAGTAGATGCCTCGCCTTCATTGCTTTCGATGGGAAGCATCACTTCTTGGGCCTCGATCGGATTCTGTTGCGCCTCTTGCGCCACGTCCGGCACTTCAATCACTACTGGGCCGCGCGCGACCACCTGCTCCAGCACGTCGGCATCTTCATCCTCATCCAGAAGAAAGTCGGAAACGTAAAGAAAGGCATCGCGTTCCAGCCCGATGTTGACGAAGGCGGACTGCATTCCTGGCAGAACGCGGGTTACGCGGCCTTTGTAAATGGAACCTGCAAGCGTGTATTCGTTTTCACGCTCAAAATAAACTTCTGCTAACTGATCTTCTTCGACAATTGCAACTTTGGTCTCATGCGGAGTCGAAGAGACAAATAATTCTTTTGACATGGATTCTCCGGTCTAGGCCGGGCATGGAGATGAGAGGGAATTCAGAGCGTCAGCCGGGAAAAACCTGTGCGGGCCCGGACTGAATGTTGAGTGCGGAGATATTCAATTTTGTTTTTACGCAGAAAAGATACACCGGCCTCCTGGATGATCCTCCCCCTGAGGTCCCTGGAATCTGCCTATTACCTGTTTGAAAAATCTTTGCACCTTCGCATGACCGGGTTTGTGGCCACTCAGCAATCTTTCCAGCATGGCTCACTGGGAAGAAGTCGCGGGGCCGTTACCCGCCCGGAAATGCTCTCTCTGAATACTTCTCCGGCGTCTCCTTGATAGCCGGCTGCCCTCTTTAACCGTAAGGGCCTGACGTTAATCTTGTTTCAATTGCGCTGTTCAAGCGCTCACACCTTGTAAGAACTCAGTTCACAAAGCGGCGCATTCGAATGTTCATTACGATTCCCAGCGCCAGGAACGTAAACAACATGGATGAGCCACCGTAGCTCATCAATGGTAAAGGAATTCCGGTGACAGGCATAAAGCCGACCACCATGCCGGCGTTTACCAGGATGTGAAACAGTAAAACCGCTACCACACCCATCACCACAAAACCTCCAGCGCGGTCGGGCGCTGTTTGGGCGTTGTGGATCAAACGCACCAGCACCATAAAGTATAGCAGCAGCAACGCAATTGCGCCGACAAACCCATGCTCCTCCGCCCATGCCGCCAGGATGAAATCGGTATGCGGCTCCGGCAGAAATGAGCCCTGAGTCTGCGTTCCCTGCCTTATTCCCTTGCCCCAGATGCCTCCTGAACCCACCGCAATTTTGGATTGCTCAAGTTGATACCCCTTGTTCT
>DATDGH010000148.1:0-8668 GCA_036522215.1 Candidatus Angelobacter sp.
ATTCGGTCCAGGGAACAGCAGCCGAAGCGGATACCGATTGCACGAGCCCCAGTACAAAGGTGAAACTCCAGGTTTCGAAATCCTCCGTCAGATACCTCATCCGGAGTGAAATCTGATCCATTTTGGCGAAGGCTTGTTCGACGCTGAGTTCTCCCTGCACAACTGCTGTGAGATCGCTTTCCACAAAGCGAACTATCCTGGGTATGGTTTTAGCGCGGGCAAGTATCTCCTCCCGCTGTTCGGGAGTCAGTTTCGCACCTTCTCCGCCAGATCTCTCCAGAGCAGCATCCAGACCCTGACCGAGTTTTTCATTATTAAGAAGAGGCAATGCGACGCATATATTAAGAGCCTGGAGTTTGGAGTTCAGGTCTTCCAGCGAATGCTGGTCGGCAGTGAATATCAGGTATGCGCCAGAGGCTTCGAGATCGCGGGATAGCGAGCGAATCAGGCTTTCGTCCAATACCGTCAGGAATTCACGCAGGGAGCGATTCTGATGGTCAAAAAAGTCTTTGAAAAAGATTACCTGATTGCCGAACTCCTTTTTGTTTCGCGCGATCTCAATGAGGCTGATGAAAACGGGTGCATCCAGGGGAGGGACCTGCGTGAGCTCGTTTTCCTTAAGCGCGGAATCGCTCAGCATCAGCCGAAAAGCGAGGTACATGGCAGTTGCGCCTTTGCCAGAGTCCGGCTCAGCGGCGATGATCAGCATTCGGGTCTTCTGCAGGGCAGAAACAAAGCGGCTGATCACCAATTCATCATGAATATGCTTCTGCGTTTTTTCTTTATCCCAGGGAATAGCGGCTGCCATGCGGCGCGAAAAGGGTTTTGTCGAACCAGACTCGACAAAGATCTTCCTGGTTTGGTTTTTTACACCAGTTACGTTAATAGTTCCGCGATTGCCCTTTGCATCGACCTGAGTCTCAACGTTGGTTGTGGCCTTCGGCTCCTGCCCGCCGTCCTGGAACGGGACAGCCTTTTCTTTTACATCCAGAGGGGCCGCTCCGGATGCAGTGGATTGGTCAGGCTTCGCTTTCCCGGAATCGTCCGAAGGCGAAGAACGAGGTACAGGGGCCTCGCCAGCCGAAGGTTTCTTTGTGCTTTCTTTAGGGTCGTCACTCATCGAAATACTCCATTCCCGGAATAGGACTCATGCGACACGATGCTGCAAATCGTCGTGATCCAGAAGCCGCTGGAGCCATGTATATGATTCGCTGTCGACGCCTCCGGGAACCTTGTTCATCGTGTCCTGAATTACATTGCGGTAATCGTTCAACAGCTTGTCGTCCGCCTCCTTGCCCCGATAGTTTTCTGCCACCCAATGCAGAACTCCGGAAAGGAGCTGCCGGTCGGCAGGATGCTCCTTGCGGAGACCAAAGCGGCGAAGGGCTTCTGCCAAGACGACGCCGAGTCCCTGGCCATTGTCGGAGCCGGAGCCAAGCGCGGGAATGCCAGCGGAGGAGCCGGTGAGCTGGCCGGTGGAGCCGCCATCCGCTCCCGCTGCTGCTCCTTGAAATGTCCGGGTGATGATTTCCACCCCCCGCTGCAGACCATCCGGCGTGCGTGTCTCATCCGCGATTTGCTGAATCGCCTTTCCCATCGCCCGGAAACCCGTGGTTTCTAACTCCCCTTGTAATCGCAGCCGATTGAGTTCCTTTTCGTTGACCACGTTCTGCTTATCCAGAATCTGCTTGGGGAAGGTCAGTTCGTATTCCCGCGAAATCTCGGCTTGTTTCCGTTGCTGCTCGACCTTGGCGATCCGTTCTTTGCGCTCGAGGTCGGTCTCCGCCACGATCGGCGCCGCGTCTTCCGAAGTCAGATTCAGCACTGTCTCCACGCTCTGGAGCTCAATGCCCACCTCGGCTGCAAACCTTTCCAGCCGCTCAAAATTGCTCCCTTGAGTAACTCTGTCAGCCAAAACGGAGAAATTGTTGTTCAACTTGCTCTCAACAATCTCGTTCCACCGCCACCGCGCCACCGCCCCTCCCAGGACTGCCTTGATCTCCTCGCGCAGCATCCTGAGCGGGTCATCGCCCAGCTTCTTGACAATCTCTGCCGGATCGCTCACCCTGTAGCGCACCATGAATGACAGGTCGAAGTAGTGACTGGCGCTCATGTGGTCAAAACGCTGGGTGAAGCGGAAACGCAAATTCGAATTGTTATTAACGGCGTAGGAGGCGTATTCCCGCACGGAGCCAAACCAGCCCAACCAGCCCTTCCTCCTGACCTTGAATTTTTCACCTTCTTTGACCACACGCACCAATTGCATGCCGTGATCCAGAATCTCGAAGACAACCAGGTCGTGTCCCGGCTTTAATCCGGTCCCCTTCCGCTCCTCCGATACCGCTTTTTGCTCTTGAGTTAAATTCATCTTCGGTTACCTCCCCACAAGATTGTTCTAAGCGCTAACCGCTATCTCGTCCGTAGTCTGCTGACGAACGGTTGAGGCTAACTCTCTCACCTTGACCTCTAACCTGCTGAGCGCATGCTCCAGCAACCGGTCGGTCGCAGACTCCCAGGAGTCTTGTGCAGTGATGCCAGAGTGTTGCAAAAGTGAAAGGACATTCTTGCTGTTAAGCCATGACTTACCGAGTTGGCGAGCCACTTCAGACAAAAATCCGGTTCGTGACCTCATGGCAACCTTAAGATCATCGAGCATGCACTTGGCAAGAATCAGGCGTCCCTCTGCCACCAATCTTTCAACGGTGGCCAAGCCTGCAAAGATGGAGGTGTCACCCTCGCGAAAAGGAATATGTGACAGCGTCCCCTGAACTGTTCGTATTCCCGCGATTTGTGTTCGCAGTGCCTGCACCTCTTCTGCGCCAGGTTCATTCACCCGCAATAGCTTCTGGCATTCGTGCAGGCACATGGAGGCAACAAATCGCGACTGGCGCAGGTCTCCCCGATCAAGGAGATTCTGTGATTTCATCAGTAGGCGGCGAACGATTTCGTAAGCCAGGAGAGAATTTGGCGCGGCCGAGCCAATAGCCTCGAACAACGCCTTGCTGGAGTCCTGAGCGTGTTGAATCTCCCGGCGGGCGTGGGCAAGGAGTTCCAATTGGCGCGACGCAGCTGTTGCAAATCTCAGTTGTTCGAGAGCCCGTTTGAAGTTTCGACCCAGCACATAGCTGCGCGCGGAATTCACTGCCTGGTCAAAAGCAACACAGAATTTGTGTTCCCGCCCACCTGTTTGGGAGTCGCCTCCCGATTCACTCAAGACTTCTCGATAAGCGCTGACGAGTTCGGACATATCTTCTTCAAACCGGCCAGTGATTTGTTCTGTCGAAAGCAGCCCGGCATCGTAACGCCAAAGCAATCGGCGCAGGTCTTTCATTGGCCCCTCCGTGGTGGCTGATCCGGAGTGGCAAAGAGAATCCTCAGCTCGATTCTTCGATTGAGGTGCTGATGTTCAGCAGAGGTTTCCACCGGGCGAGTTTCGGCATAGCCACCGGCGGACAGCTTAGAACCCGGAAGACCTTGTGCCAGAAGGAAGCGCACAACCTCCAGGGCCCGCGCTGCTGATAATTCCCAATTGTTCCTGGGGTATGAAAATCGCTTCATCGGCCGTTTATCCGTGTGCCCCTGCACTTCAATTTGCTTGTAGTCGCTTGAGCCCGGACGCGACCTCAAAACCTGCGCACATTTACCGAGCACATTGCGGCCCTCGCCAGCTAGATGGTAGTCGGCGGAGGCAAACAGGATTTCTTCACTGAACCGGACCTGTAACAGGTTCGGCTTGGAATCATCCAAGGTAATCTTGCGCTGGGCGGTCTCGACTGGAAACTCTAGCTGCAGAATTTCTTTCAAGTGCCTCTGCGCTTCGCGAATGCGGGCGACTTCGAAATTTTCGATGTTGAGTGTGGTCTGAAGAAAGTTCTGCAGAACGAACACCATGAGGACCGTGGTCAGGATGTCCACGTAGCTGGGCCAGTACTCAACGCCTGAGCGAATGGTTCCGTGAGCGGCAAGGGTCTTCATCACTCTGCCTACCTGAACAATGCGTATCCGAGCAGCACCAGGTTGGCCACGGCCATAAAGCCAAAGACGACCTTCACCTGAAGGGGCCAATGCACCAGGCTGCGTTGTTGTTCGTACGCGCCGATGAGGCGGTCGATCCGCCCCATGGCGGTCTGATCGGTGTTTTCCCGCGAGCGAATCAATTGATCAATGCGATTCAAGCTGTTCTGGTTGGAGCGCTCGACCTGGGTCACAACGCCAGGCAGCGTTTCAGCAACAGCTACGATGGACTTGTTGAGCTCTGCTACTTGCTCGATAATGCCGGACGTCCGGCCGATGAGGCTTTGGATACGCTCGGAAGTCTCAGCTTTGTTGGAGTCACGAATGGTGCCTACGATCTCCACAAAACCTTTCTCAATGGCATTCAGTTCAACCAGGGTTTCCTGATTGTTTTTCGCAATTTCATCGAGACGGCCGAAACTGGTTTCCAATTGCAAGCTGACTTTTTCCAAGAGGCTATCGTCTTCGGTTCCCGGTACGGTTGCCGGCAGCAGATCCTCCGCAGTAAAGCGGTCAAGTCGGTCGAGAAAAGCGGATTGCGCATGCGCCAGCCGGTGGTTCAGCCAGGAAAGAATGATGGCCGAGGCAATACCAGCCATGGTGGCGCTGAAGGCGGTCCGCATTCCGTCCAGAACGCCGCGGATATGGGCGATGGAAGCAACCCAGGAGTTCATGGTTACCTGGCTCAGATCGGAAGGAAGCCCCAGGTCGATCTGTTGCACCATGATCGCCAAACCGACAACTGTCCCGAGCAGGCCCAGCATCATGGCCAAGCTGGCAGCATACGATGGCAGGGACAACCACCTGGCTGATGCTTCACGGGCCAACGTCATCTGCTGCAGAGCGCTGAGGCTCACCTTAACCTGCGACTCGCGCATTCGCTTGATCAACTCAAGCCGGTCGGCGATCAGGGTCTGCCTGGAAAATCCTTCCAGAAGCATTTCAATACTCACTAATCGGACTGGGGTGGTCTCGATGACGGTGTCCTTCTGAGTTTCGGCGGTCTCGCTGGTTTGTGCTGCGGCCTCCTGTTCAGGAGCGCTATCGTTCGCGGGAGAGTGGACCTCTCGCGCTCTCTTCAGCTTGTCGGCAATGTATTCGAGAGCCCGAGTTTCAGTGAATTTGTAGCGTCTGATGTGCTGCAATGCCCGCCACGAGGCAAATGCGCACAAGGCAAGAATTCCAGCGATGAAGAAGGGCCATGCGGTTGAGATGCTGCTTTCCATAGTCAGTTGCCCTTCTTTCCCGCGCGTGATGGCGGTTTTCCTGAAGAATCAGTTTCGTCGACACCTACGAAATTCACCTCACCTCGGTTGCCGCGAACATCCACATCATTGTCAACATCGATTGGCGCGAATGTCCTACGTACGCCCGAGCGTTTCAGGCCAGCAAAATTGATCATGCCTTCTTGGCCTCTTGCCTTGAGTTTGTTGCGGACTCGCGTGGATGGTGCCGGCGCAGAGGCGGGCGTCGACGTTCGGTCAGCACTGGGCACTAATTCAAAGCTGTCGAATGGGACGGGCTTCACCTCGGTGCCACCTGCACCGTAGTATGCGACTTCAAAGTTGTCTGCCCTGCTGAAATCAACCACTGGGTGCTGGCGGTCGTTGGTCTTGGCCGGCACCTTCTGACTGACGTAGGTCACAAGATCGCTTACCCGCACGAACCCATCACGCTTGGAATTCCCCATTCCACAGAAAGCTTCCAGCAGCGAATAGGTGAAGGCGCTGTAGGGTCTGCCACACAGGGAGTTTTCTTCTCCGGTTGAAGATGCGATCAGGGCCCGACCGTGCTTGTTCTTAAAGACCTCTACGATCTCTGGAGAGAGCGATTGTTCGATCAGTTGCACACCTTTGGTCTTGGGGATTTCGACCTCTCCGGCATGGCAACAATCCAGCAGCAGCAAAAAGCGTTCCGAACGAATCGCCGTCAGAAGACTGGTAAATTCACCACCCTCCAATGCCGTTTGGCTCAGATCATCGGAATTGAAACCTGCCGGTATCAGATAGAAAGCATTTCCTACTTTCCAGCCGTGGCCGGAGAAGTAGACGATTACGGTTGACTGTTGTTGCGCAGCATTGACGACCACCGCTAAGCGCTTTAATTCGCCCCGAATTCGATTCGCGGTAGCATCTTGTTCCGTCAGGACGCGGACATTTTCCGGCGGATAAGCGCAGCGCAAGGGATCGACCAATATTTCTTGTATGCCTTTCGCATCGGTGATTGTGCAAGGAAGATTACCGCCGACACCGATCAGCAAGGCATAACCTCGATTGAAAGTGGCGCTCATGGAATAACCTCGAATCCATCAGGGCTCACGCAAACGAATCTTGCGATTCGAAGTGCGCGGTTCGTGTTCCTGTCGTGGGCAGCACCAGACCTCGTGCTCTTAAGGTTGCCCAAGCAAGGCGAAACAGTTTGCGGGTTGTGTTCCGCTCTTCGTAATCCGCTCTGCCAAGCTCAATTCCATATTTGGATCCAGCTCCGGGGGTAAATTGCCCTCAGGAATGTTTGGATCTAGCGGAAGCTGACCGTTGTAACGGCTGTCATTCAAGTGAAGATCGATTCCGGAAAACATCTGCACGAGATCTTTGAAAGCATGCATCGCGTGCTCATTTGGCACCAACTGATCGGGTTCGGCAAATACATGTAGATTGATGGTGGATGAATCCTGATCTCGCGCCGGCCACTCATCCAGGGGATCCAGCCTCAGGCAATCAAGACAGAAGACTTCATATTCGAAAATATGCACCAGGGGAAACGGAGCGTGCAGGTATTGGGCAGCACTTCCCACAAATGCGGCTGGGACATAGCGCACGGGAATGATTTGTTTTGGAAAATCCAGACGCATGAGGAAGTAACTGCTATCCAGATCGACTTTGGAAATGCCTGGAAGAAGAGTATCCTTGGTCGGTTCAATCTTTGGAAGTGAATTAGGATTCTGCGGGTCATTGGCGCCATGTAAGCGGTACCACTCCCCTTTCTTGAGAGGCTTCTCATTCCACCAAGGGCCTGCAAGATAGCAGTGTTCTTCCATAAATGGCGTAACAACAACAATGTGGTCTGCCTTGAAATAGAAGCCGAAAAGGCCGTGGAACCACAGGTAAAGCCGTCGTGGCGACTCACGATGGCGGCGTTGGTGTGATTCCGCAGAATGCCGCGGGCAAACAGAAACACTGCGACCTGAGGGCAAGGGGCTCGCTTTCATATTCATGACTCTTCTCCTTCTTAAGCGCTGGGCAAGTAGGTCAATGCAATAACACATTGATAACTGGCAACCGGTGTTTTTCCGTCTTTATGGACGAGATCCAGGTCAGATTTCCTTCGAAAAAAAATTCTCGAGCCTTGCAGAGCGAAGCAGAGGGCTTCCGCATTAGATCCAAGGGCCAGGTTTGGGCGGATTACTCGCTAGCTGCCAAACGTCGTGAAGGCAGCCCAGTAATAGGGATGGGAGGTACTCGGCCAGCGACGTAGTTCGCTTGCGGCCGTTCGCAGAGAGTCGGGCACTGAGCTCCCTGTTAAGATCTGGTCATAGAAAGCTCGCATGAAGTCGATTGTTGTAACCGAGTCCACGTTCCATTGGCTGGCGACGATGTGCGGGACACCGGAGCGCAGCAAGAGTCTGGCGAGGTTGCCGGCGTCTCCCAAATTGTTTTGGCCTTCGCCTGCAGTTGAACATCCGGAAAACACTGCCAGTTGAAGGCTATCCAGCTTCACGGACAGAAGAGTGCTAGCATCCAACAATGGGAGCAGGGATCCAGTGAGCTCGGAATCCCGAGAGGGAGCCAGCAGCAGTCCATTCTTATCGTGAACGGCAAGTCCGTGTCCCGCAAAGTGAAAGATCGTCGCGTACGCTAATTCACGTTGTACTCGATCCAGCGTGGCTTGGGTACCGATTAACAGCGTGGAGGCTCGAAATTTGTCTGCCACGTAACGTGCCTCTTCGACAGCACTATCGAGTGGCTCAAGCACCTCCATCCTACGGTCCTGTGCCGGCGATCCAATGACTAAAGCGCGTTCCCTCACAGAAAGGTTCTTCGAATCCCGCAAATGACGCTGGTACAGCAATCCTGGCGAAAGGACGATTGTGTAGCTTTCACCGAGATAGTGGCCCGCTGAATCGATGAGCGCCGCCATTGGGACTTCGACCGCGCTATCGTCAGGTTCTATCACCAACGTACGGTTCGCGGATAAATGATCTGCTATGGGTGCGATCAGCAAATCGTAGAGAGCCCGAGCATGTTGACGAAGTGAAGCAAAATTTGAATTGCGGTCCGCGCATTCATCCCGGAAGCTGGTCGCAAGGCGGTTCATGTCCTGTTGCGAGATTCCAATCCATTGGGTTGCAATGCCGCGGTCATCAACGACCCAGACAATCAAACCGTCAGAAACCTGCAAATATGAGATGACGGTTTGTCTGGCGAGGGCAGAAAAATCGTACAGAAGTTTATCGACCTGCAAAAGAGGTCGCACTTGGCCGCGGCCGGAACGCGAAATTTGCGGTTCATGAGCACTCCGGATAGCCGCACCCCGATACAGTTCCCAAATCTCCAGCGCTTCTTCTACGTTGTGGGATCTCCATTTTGACTCTGCCAATTCCCGGTACACCTGGTTTGTTTCACGCGCCCACATGAGACGTTCGGGGTCATTCTTG
>DATDGH010000149.1:0-2774 GCA_036522215.1 Candidatus Angelobacter sp.
CCAGCGGATTAGGTGCCGTCGGTATTTGCGAAATGCCGTTAAACGAGGACGCGATGCAAATGAGAAAGACAAGAATCAGATTGCGAGACTTCATAGTTCACCTCATGGAGTCACGTTTACAGTGGTGCAAGTATCTGTGATGGTTGTATTCCGAACATCAATAGCGTTTACAGATATCGCCTGCGAAGCGACGGTTGAGCGAACGGGTCCACCCTTGCTGACAGCAGGTATCACACTTACCAAACATGTCGCCAAAAATGGTCGATCCTGATGAGCCGGTCACAATTCCGGAGCCGCCCCAATTATTACTCGTAATGCTGACAGATTCGGTGACAGTGGCGGCGTTTATCCCAGCGGATGCAAACGATGTGCCGAACTGATCTAGAACGGTATATGTTCTTTGGAACAGATTGGCCGTATAAGTGCAACTATTATAACTTACGAAGATAACTGTAGAATTCCCTAGACAGTCACCCCCTCTTAGGTTTCAGGAACCTGGAGTTGCTGTAGCAGGCGTATAAGTTGGGGGTTCTCCTGGCGGGATTCACCGAGTGCGAACGGCACCAAGAGCAGAGCAACGGCCGTTATTGATCTTAAATGTGACATAGACACCGCTTGGTAAAAGCTTGCCAGAATTCGTCTGAGTTGAACAAAAACACGTCAAGCGGACAAAATCTTGGATTCTTTTCGCGACTGTGGATTTGTCATTTCATTGCAGCCGGACCTACTATTATTACCCTGATCATTTCCACTTCTGGAGCGCTCTCTCCATGAAATCGCGTACACCGGGATCGGACTCAACGCCGATATGTTCTTGAAAGGCCTTCTTTGCGCTTGGGGAGCCGATTAGTTTTAGTGAGTAGAGCGCATTCCACCGTTCCCTTAGCCCGCTGCCTCGCAAGACTTGTGCTAGAGCCGGAACAGATGGATCACCAATCTGCGCTAGCGCCTTCGCAGCAGGCTCATTTTCCAGCCGTGCCTCGCGACCCAAAGTAATGAGTCCGCTCCCGGTCTCACTCCCAATCCACTTAGCTAATGCTGGCACAGCTTCCACGATTCGAAGATCACCAGCAATGCGGACAGCATTATTCCAGATCTGTATCCGACGAGGGCCTTTTTCAATCAGGTCAGGCAGGTGTGTCACCAGGTATTTCCGGGTCTGCTGGTCAGCACTGGCTCGCTTCAACAATTCGCTAGTGGCGGCATCCGTGGTTTCTGGAGATTGAAGCTGTTCAAACAGGGCGACTACAGAGGCAGGCGCTTGCGGTACCTGCGCCAAACCCGCTATTGAAGCTGAACACACGAATAAAGCTAGGAATCTTTTTTTCACATCGAACATAAAGTACCTCAGAAATTTAGCGGCTGGCTTCCGATCCCGGCCGCAGAGTTGCTGGTATCCAAATGAGATCCAGGATTGACTACCAGCTTTACGTACCAGTTCACGCTGGCACAAACGCTCGTCGTAATGTTATTGCAAACCGTAGAGGTGAAATTCTCGACTGCGGTCATCGAGTCTATGGGCCCGGCGCTAAGTGATGTATTGGAACCCGGCGCGTCAAGCCAAAATACGTTTTGCGTTCCCGCTGTTTGCTGAACAAGACTAGAATCGGGAGTGTCATTGCTGAAATCAGGTGAAATGTCGAACGCCGTCAGATTTCCAGAGGAGTCCCTGGTAAATCCCTTTGCGTGTCAGGTTGCCATTAGGGTCGTATTGAAATTTGTGCTCTGTGCCATCAAATAGTAGCCACCGCACAAGCTGATAGGAATCGTCCATGGTCAACGTCTGCCCCGCAATCGGTTTGCCGGTGCGGTCAAAGACCTTGGTTCCGGCCAGGTTGCCCGCAGGGTCATAGCTGTACTCGACTCGCCTGCCATCTTTGTACGCAGATTTGGTCCGCAGGCCCGAGGCCTGGTACTTGTAGCTGGCCACTTCACCATCAGAAAAAGTAATCTGCGCCAGCTCCCCTCCAGCCCGATAACTCATCGCCGTAATCGGGCCTTTGCCTTCGTCCATGGATGCAATCAGACCATCGGAATTCGAGGAAAAAGTCACATTCACGCCGCCCGCGGAGAATCGTGCCAGATCGCCGGATGGGGAATAGGTATAAGTGTGTTCTCCGTCTGTCAACGCGGCAGTGATGAGCTTGCCTGATGAGTCATAGCGGAATACTTTAGTGCTTCCGTCGCTTCCCTCGATCCGCGAAAGCAGCCCTGTCTCCGGATCATAGCTGTAACGGAAATCTGTGGTTCCTGAGTTGCCGACGCTGTGGCGAACTACAAGCCTGTGGTGCTGGTCATATTCCATCGCCTCCAGGACTGTGCCGTTGCGTGAGAGCGAGGTGACGTTGCGGCTGCTATCCAGAACAATCGATGTCTCTTCGCCCAATGCATTCACAACCCGTGTTGTGATTCCCTCATCGTTCTGGAAGTACCGGCTTATTAGTTCCTTGCGATCTCGCACGGCGGTTGAATGATTGGCGACGTCATAGCGGTATCGCATTACCCCGGAAGGCAATTGCAGCCGCCGCACGCGGCCACCGTCGTCGTACTCCACGGAAAAGTTCTCCCGCTGAAGCGGATCAATGGCCTGCTTCAACCTGCCTTGCTCAGAATAGCTGTACCTCCAGTTGTTTACGCCTAAGTCCTGAACTGAAATCAGCAAGCCCTTTTCGTCATAGACGTAATGAACTTTCCTTCCCTGGTCATCCTGAGCGGCGACAATGTGTCCTTGAGCGTTGCGCGTGAATTGCAGGGAATGGTTGGAATTTTCCAGC
>DATDGH010000150.1:0-4415 GCA_036522215.1 Candidatus Angelobacter sp.
GTCCATGAAAGACCGTTGCCCCGGAAAATGCGGCTGGAGCACTGATCCAGGTAAAAGGACTCTCCGGCAGCGGCTCCAACCGAACCACCGAAAACCCGTGTTCCCGCTCGGCCTTAAGTTCCTCGCCGGCCGCTTTGAGCGCGCTGGTTACCTTCCAGTAGATCAGGCCGCAGACGGCCAGGCCGGCGGTAATCGTTACCAACGCCGTGATCGTAATCAGGCGGCAGGTCCGGGACTGGAAGCTTTGTCTGATTTTTCGGGGAAGGTTGAAGAATGCGGCGGCGACCCTCTTCCAGATGTTTCCGATTCCGCCGCCGCTCCGAGGCATTTTCTTGTGGTCCCTGCCCCATCAGAAGCATGCAATCGGCCGAATGGGAAATGCTGGAAATTCGCGGGTGCAACAGGCGTGTGTGTCAAAAAGAGTGTGTGTGAAAGTAGACGGGCGTGTCCTTGGAGACACAAGAGCAGCTTCGTCGATCTGAAGTGGAATGCATTTTCTGCTGCCCTCGAATATATTCGACTCACCTAATAACCCAGGAGTTCTGGATGACAAATGAGACTTTGCCCAGCAAGCCGGAAGTTGTGTTGTTCCACTCCGCGTATGGACTCAGGCCAGGAGTCTTGCAATGGGCTGAGCGACTCCGACAAGGCGGCTGTACGGTTCACGCACCTGACCTGTATGACGGCCAGGTCTTCAGCGACAGGATGGAAGCTGTCCGCAAAATCCAGGAGTTGGGATTCGACGGAATGCTTGCCCGTGGCCAGGCAGCAGTCTCTCAACTTCGGAGCGATCTATTCTATGCCGGCTTCTCCAATGGCGGCGCGTGTGCCGAACTGTTGGCTGCCACGCGTCCCGGCTCTCGCGGGGCCATCCTTATGCGCGCCTTTGCCCATTCGTGACCTTGGCTGGAAAACATGGCCGGCCGCAGTGCCAGTTCAGGTGCATTTTGCGGAGAAAGATCACTTGCGAGACCAAAGAGTAATCGATTCGCTGGCGAGCCGAGTGCAGGCCTCCGGAGCCGCTTTCCAGCATTACGACTACCCGGCCTCAGGACATCTCTTCGCCGATCCGGATATGGCCGCCTATGACGCCCCTGCCGCCGAGCTTATGTTCCAGCGCGTCTTGGAATTTCTAGTCCAGGGTTCGGCACACTAAACCATTACAACGCCGGAGTTGTAAGGTACACTGCCGCCCAGATGGAATCACAGCAGCCAGCTATCGCCTGCCGCAACGTCACCAAGAAATTCAACGGTCTGGTCGCCGTTGATGATGTCTCGCTGGAGATTCCTTCTGGCATATGCGCCCTGGTCGGTCCCAACGGCGCCGGAAAATCAACTCTCCTTAATATGCTCACCGGCCTGATGCTTCCAGACCAGGGTGACGTCCGCATTTGCGGCAGGCCTCCGGCTGACTCACGGCACGTGATGGGAGTAATGCCGGAAAAATCCGGCTTGTTTGACCTCTTGAGCATCAAGGAACATCTTGAACTGGCGGGTGATGTCTATGGCCTGAGGAAGGGCGATACTCGCAGTCGCGCGGACGGGCTGGTTCGCGTGCTCGGGCTGGATTCTACTCAGAACTTGTTCGCAGATGAGTGCTCCCACGGAATGCGCAAGAAGACCTCCCTGGCCGTCGCTTTGCTCCACGCACCGCGCGTACTTTTTCTGGATGAACCATTCGAAGGCATTGATCCTGCTTCCGCAATCACTGTTCAAGGACTGCTGCGGGAGGCCGCAGCGGGCTCGTCCACCGTGTTGTTCACCTCGCACACGCTGGGTGCGGTAGAACGCATTGCGGACAGGATCATCATGATTGCGGCGGGAAAAATCGTTTGGGATTCGGCGCTGAACGGGCAGTCGCTGACTCGTCCGCTGGAAGAGCTTTATCTGAGTCTGATCCAGCATGAACCGCTTGAGGAACTCTCTTGGCTGCGCTCACCGCGATCCTGAGTGCATTGGGGAAGGTGGTCAGGCGGGAGCTGCGTTCGCTGCTCTCGGTTACGCTCAATAACTTCTTCCTGGTGGCCGCATTCCTGGCCTATGGCTCTCTGGCCAGCGGACGACCGCCGCTGGCCTCAGCACCCTTCTTTTTTCTGATGGCCCTTTTTCTGCTCTTTCCTGCCTCAGGTGATCCACTCGACAAGATACCCCAAACCACGCTCGCGTTATGGCCGCTGACGCGCCGGCAACGAGCAGCTTTGCGGGTCGCCACATTCGCATTGAGTCCAGTTGTTCTGGCTGGCTTAGTCATTCTGATTACTGTACGTTCCTGGGCTGCTCTCATCCTTGTGGCGGCCATGATTGGCATTCGCGCAGTGGCATTTGTGGGCTTGCGAGCCAGGAAACGCTGGCCTCGTCTGTATCCACGGCGACTTATGCCCACCCTTCCTACGGCTATAGGACGATTATTCAGTTTAAATTTGAGGCAGTTGTTCTGCCTGCTGGATTTTTACCTGGCTATAGTTGTAAGTATTCTTGGGTGCTGCTATCGCTTCCTCAGCCGGCACCCGGAACCGGCGGCATTTCCCATTCTTGCCATCCTGGTGGGACTGGCATCCAGCACCTGGTCGCAATCACTCTTCGGCATGGAGAGCCGAGGCAGCCTGATGTTGTATCGATTGCTGCCGTTGCGCGGATGGCAGGTCCTGCTGGCCAAAGATGCTGCCTATGTGGCAATCGTATGCGTGCTGACCTTGCCGCTGGACCCCCCAGCAGGCATCATTTTTGCCTTGGCCGCGCTGGCCATTGGACGATATCCATCATTGACTCAATGGACAGAGCAACGAAGATGGCGATTCGCCGGCGGCGATATCCGCTTCGGCTTTGCCCAGATTTTCATTGCTTCTGGCATCGCATTCTCTGCGGCACATGGAGATCAGTGGTTCATAGGAACTGCTTTTTTGGCGTATGTCGCATCGTTGGTGATTGGAGGATGGTATTGGGATAGGAGCAGCTTCTGAAAAACTTACGCCTGAACTTCCTCCAACCTTCGCTGCAGATACCGACGCTCGCTTTCATTGGTGACCAGCGCTAGCGCCCGCCGGTAGCTCTTTGCGGCTTCGTCTGGTGAACCCATGCGGCGCAGCAGGTCGGCGCGGGCGGCATGCAGCAGGTGATAGTCTTCGAGATCGTTGCTGCTGGCTAGTTCCTCAATCAGGTCAAGACCCGGCTTGGGTCCCTGCGCCATGGCCACGGCCACAGCGCGGTTCAGCGAGATAATTGGAGAAGGCTGCACACGTTCCAGAAGATCATACAGACGGACAATCTGGCGCCAGTCAGTATCTTCTGCCCGCTTGGCCCGGCAGTGCACCGCTGCAATCGCTGCCTGAATCGCGAACGGGCCCGGCGCGTTCCTTAGCGCTTCTTCTGCAAGCGGCAACGCTTCATCAATTTGCCTGCGGTTCCACAGCTTGCGGTCCTGTTCTTCCAGAACCACGAGATCACCAGCGGCATCCAGGCGGGCGTCACGGCGTGCGTCATGCAGCATCATGAGCGCAAGCAGGCCTGTGGCCTCCGCCGGAGGACGCGGCGCCATCAACGTCCTGACTAGATTCCCCAGCCGGATGGCCTCCGCACACAGATCAGTCCGCAGCAGCGCGCCCCCTCGGGTGGCCGCATAGCCCTCGTTAAATACCAGATAGATGACGGTCAAGACGGCATCAATTCGGCCCGGCATGTCCTTCATCTCAGGCACTACGTAAGGGATTGCGGCATCGCGAATTTTGCGTTTGGCGCGAACCAGCCGCTGCGCCATTGTGGCCACTGGCACAAGGAAGGCACGGGCAATCTCGTCGGTTTCCAGCCCGCACAAAGTGCGAAGTGTAAGGGCCACCTGGGATTCGGGGGCCAGCGCGGGATGACAACAGGTGAAAATCAGGCGTAGCCGGTCGTCCGGGATCTCAACTGTGTCGTAATCGGGTTCCTCCGTTTCCTGGACGAAACCGGATTTGGCGTACGACTCCATCTTTTCAGAATGGAGCACCTTGCGGCGAATCCGGTCTATCGCTTTGTTGCGGGCCGTCTGGATAATCCAGGCGCGAGGAATATCAGGGATGCCGGTGGCCGGCCACTGATCGACAGCGGCAGCAAAGGCCTCCTGCGCGCACTCCTCAGCCAGATCAAAGTCCCCGATGAGTTTGATCAGGGTGGCGACGATCCGGCCCCATTCGGCGCGATAAACTGATTCAACGGCCGCAGCCGCCTCTGAGGGCATGAGTCGATTTTAAATTTTTTTTCTTAGAGGTGTCGATTCAGCCGGTTGCGGTTCGACATACCCATGGAGACACACAAATGCAGTACATGATGCTCATTTACCTGGATGAAGACTCGCTGAGCGAAACCCAGCGGGCACAATGCTATGAAGAATCCGCCGCCTTCGCCTGCGAGCTTCATGCCGACGGCAAGTATCTGTATAC
>DATDGH010000151.1:0-2242 GCA_036522215.1 Candidatus Angelobacter sp.
AATGCTAGATGCGCCCCAAGCATTGCTAGACCTGGTTTTGTGGCCTCACCAGTAGCTGAGTTTTCCAATTTTCCGGCAATGAAGTAACGTTCATCGCTCGCTGAAGAAGTTCCGGATCTCGTGTCTGACCAAGGAATAGCCGCACTACATCGCTGATAGTGACACTAGCGGGTCCCGGTCCAAGATCTCAAAGCTTGAACCGGCGCCGACATCGCCTGGCTCAATCACTGATAAATAAAATCCGCTGCGGCCACTCACAAGGAAGCGCTTAACCATTTCGTCACGGTTGAACCTGAGTTGAAGCTTGTAACACGGCATGCGCGGCTGGGTAACCTGAAAAACGGCAGACCCGGCCCCGAGAAGATCCCAATGCAAAGTGTGTCTTCCCGTAACCCCTCGGTCGTGAGGTTCTCACCAAATGCGCCCCATGAAAGGAGACACCTGGCAACTGCTTCTGCCAGTAATCATAGTGCTCGGCCGGATAAGCGTAGACCGCTTTGTCCAATCCACCATGTACAGTGAGATCCGCCTGCTGGTCGCCAGCCAAGTTCAATTCCCGGATGGCCACCTTGCCCGTAACGGGTTCCTTGAAAATGGCCGTCTGGACGGTAACACTCTTCCAAACGACCTCGTGTGGCAGCCCAACATTAACTGAGATGACCTTCATGGGCGCCGTCCGATTTTCTGAGGATCAAGAGGCGATTCATAAATGACAGCATCGACTGCCTCTGCGATGAATGCAACGACAACATCGGGTGCCGACGCAAGTGGCGTGTGATCCACTTCCATCGCGTGGACATGGCTGCCTGCACGTTGGGCCATGAATCGTTGTGTCTCGGGAGCGATCATGCGGTCATGCGTCGCCAGCAGAAACCAGGAAGGCTTCTCTTTCCACGCTGGCTTAGTCATCGGCTCCTCCACGCATTTCATGGCAATAGGTTTTTGTGTTGCCGCCATCAGCTCAGCTTCTTCCGTAGAGCTCTCATGAGCGACCGCATCGGCGAAACCCTTGGCCGACATCCAGAGAAGCGCGTCCTCGTCTGGCACAAGCGCCGGCGCGCTCGCGTGAGGCGCTGCGCGATGGAGGAGTTGGCCCACGGTCTCACCTTCGTCAGGAGCCATTGCCGCGATATAAACGAGAGCCTTAACCTTCGGGTTCCCGTCGCCCGCAGCCGTAATAACCGCACCGCCATAGGAGTGGCCCACCAGCACCATCGGCCCGTTTACCCTCTTGAAGGTTCTTCGCAAGGTTGCGACGTCGTGGGAGAGCGAGGTCAATGGAATCTGCACCGCCGCGACTTGCATCCCTTTGCGTTGGAGGGGTGGGATAACCTTGTTCCAGCTGGATGCATCCGACCACGCCGCATGCACCAGCACCACGGTAGGGACGTCAAAGTTAGTTTGGGTCATTGTGCCCTCCGGGCGAAAAGGGAGATTGGAAGGCCTACAAAAAGTGCGTGTCCGATCATACCGTTAAGAAAGAAGCCGAGTTGGAATCTGCCGGCCGCCACTGCCGAGAGTGGCAGCACAAGGTAGTTCATGAAGAAATAGACCGCCGCACCGTAAAGCAGTCCGGCGAGCACAGCATGTGTTTTCAAAATCTCTATGCGCTGACTTGCCGAAACGAACACTGCCGCAGCCACCCAGGCGATACTGAAGTGAAACGCCGCGCCGAGGGCAGCAGTAACCAAACCGCCCTGGAAAGCCGATTTTCCCAACGCGCCGCTCGCAATGTACTGGAGGACCTGAATAGGATTTAAACCTTGGGTGCCGTAAGCAATTACGCCATCGACAGCATCGAGCACTCCAGCTATCAGGCCACCCCAGAAGATGGCCTGCACGTTCGAAAGAGCCTGCTTTCGAGAAAGAGCAATTGCGTTGTTCATTGCTTCCTCCCGTCAACGCCATCGAGCTTGCGTCCGAGGAAATCGCGAATGGCGTTTGCAATTTCTTGGTGGTGGGTTTCTAAGGCGAAGTGACCGGTTTCGAAGAAACGCACTTCCGCGCTCGGGTTGTCGCGTTTGAAGGCCTCTGCGCCAGGAGGCAGGAAGAACGGATCGCTGTTGCCCCAGACCGCGAGCGTTGGTGGCTGTTTGCTGCGAAAGTATTCCTGGAACTTGGGATAGAGCGCCACGTTGCTGGCATAATCCAGAAACAGATCCAGCTGAATCTCATCATTGCCGGGCCGACGTAGCAAAGCAGAGTCAAGTTCGTATGCTTCGGGCGCTAGCAGCGCGGCATT
>DATDGH010000152.1:0-3311 GCA_036522215.1 Candidatus Angelobacter sp.
TTTTGCGCCCTCAGCGGCCAGCTTGCCGGGATAGTAGCCCTCAAGATATTGCTGATCAGCCTTTTCTTTCCAGTAGGCGTCGTTGCAGGTAATCAAAGCGCCGGCTCTGGCGCTCTGGGCAGCTTTTACCAAATCGCCGTAGGCAGCAGTCTTCTCTTCCTGATCGCTGAACTTGATGGAATAGCACTGAAGTTGGTCTGAGGTGATGACAAAGGCAACGGAGACCAGTTCTCCATCGCGCTGCAGGTTTTCCTTCGCGCCCTCCAGAAGCTGCAAAGCGAAATCCTTCACATCGAGGTCGTCAGTTTTGGGAACGGCCCATGCGAGTTGCAGGTTGTCGCTCACGTCAGTGTGAAACCTCATCTCGGTGGTGCAATTTGGCCGCCGCCTGCTCGGCCTGGATGGCCGCTTTGATGGACTGGTACATCTGTGTGTAGCCGGTACAGCGGCAGAGATTGCCGCTCAATGCATGGCGAATCTCTTCCTCGGTTGGGTCAGGGTTGCGTTCCAGCAAGGCCTTGACCGTCACCAAGAAGCCGGGGGTGCAGTAGCCACACTGCGCGCCGCCCCAATCTCCATAGGCCTTCTGAATGGCGGCAAGTGCGCCGTGTTCCGCGATGCCCTCCACGGTCACGATCTCCGGAGCGCTCTCCTCCACAGCAGCAAAACTCATGGCCAGAGCGGTGCAGCTCAGCGTGGGGACTCCATCCACCAGCACGGTGCAGGCGCCACAGGAGGAATCGTCGCAGCCGCGCTTGGAGCCGGTGAGATCGAGATTCTGGCGCAGAACATCGAGCAGCAGTTCGCTCGGCTCAACCGCAAGCTCGTGTTTGCGGCCGTTGACTCGAAGTTCGATGAGTTCTTTGCGCATGTGCGCAGCTACTAGCTGCTAGCTCCTGGCTTCTAGCTCAAAAGCCTTTGGCATCAGCCATTCACTTTTGGCTCTTGGCTCTTGGCTCTTGGCTTGGATCCTTCAGTGCTACACCAATCTTAAATGTTAAAAAGAATCACTATTTGCATCCCGTCGAAACTCTTTTTCCGATCACCAGATCACGCGCGATCACGGCGATCACCCGATTCTTCAATATCCGTAATCTGCCGCGGCGGCGTAGGCGTGCTTTTTCACGCCCAGATCGGCTATCCGTGACACTCCAAGTTGCTCAACATATTGTGCACGATCCGCTACGCTGAAAATCCAGCGCTTCGCCCAGTCGTCGAAATCTGCCGCCGTTCTGGTTTCTGCGTGGTACTGCTGGAAGAACGCGTCATCGCGTCCATAATAGCCCTGAACCGGCGAGGGATGCGCCCCGTTCGGACAATGGACCACGGCAGAGACCAGGAACCCGGGAATCACAGTGCGGTTAGGATCACTGGCAATGATTTCTTCTGAAACGATCTCCTCGGCGCAGAGAATCACGCGCATCGCCGCGCGGACACCTTCCAGCATCACGCCGAAATTTCCCCAGCAATGGGCATTGCCGTTCCGGTCCGCGCGTTGCACGTGAACGATGGCCACATCAGGCTGAATGGCGCGCACAGCAAGCAGCGCCTCCTTGGGCTCAAACGGCGAGATGATCTGATAGAAGAAATGATTGCCCTTGGGAATATCGCTGCCCATGGCAGTGCGCGTAGGCAGAAACGGTACTCCCATGGCTCCGGCCTGAAGACCAAGAGAGACGCAGAAGTTGGTCAGGTTGAAGACCTTGAGCTTTTCCCCCGGCGTGCCGGGATTCTCCTGTTCGGTGGCTCGACGAAAATTGTAGGCCGAGCCCATCATTACGTTGCCCACCCATGCCGCCACTACGTCTTTAACGCATCCGGCGCCGATGAGCTGATCAAACAAGATGTCTGAGATAGGCCCGATCAGCCGCAGATCACGCTTCCTCTGCCGGATGATCTCATGTCCGGCAGCGAAGGGAATCATCTGCTCCATCTGCAAGCCCAGAGCAACGCTGGAGCCGTCCGGCACCAGTTCGGCGATGGCTTGACGCATTGTGAGGAGTTTAGACATTCCGCATTACTTCCTCCGCGTCCAAACTTGCAGAACCACGATCATTGCCGCCATGGCCAGAGCGATGATGATGTAAATGCCCACATTGTTCATCAGGCTCCCGCGAGGTACGGCCACGGCGACGATGATGCGGATGTAGTGATCGGTGTTTTTTAGCGCGCGCGCGGCGTTTTTGTATTTCTGTTGCTCCTCAGGATTGCTCGCATCGCGAGTGTAGGCTCCCTGCAGAAGGGCCCGGATCTTGTTTTCATGCGTGCCGGTTGTGTCTTCCAGGACCTCTACTGGAATGCCTGTCGCCGACTCGGGTTCGTCCAGATTCAACAAAAGCAGCCGCAACTCTGCATCGGAGAGTGTGACGCCGCTGATTCCCGCCTCTGCGGTGATCTTGTTGACCAGAAACTGGCGGGCATCAAGTTGAGATGAAAATTTCATCTGCCCTTCCATTCCGGGTCGCGTTTTTCCAGCCAGGAATTGATTCCTTCCTGTGCATCCTGCGTTTGCATCAGCTCTTCCACGTAAATCTTTTCTGCTCGCGCTAATCCTTTATCGAGATGAATGCTGTCCCAGGCATAAAACGCTTTCTTGGCCACGGACAAAACCGCCGGGCTGAGATCCAGCAAACGATCGAGAGCGCTCTGGACCGCTTTCGCCAATTCCTCTTCAGGATGGGCCTCATTGGCCAATCCCCACGCCGCCGCCTCTGTTCCCGTGATCGAACGTCCAGTGAGGACCAGATCGGCTGCGCGCTTCTGACCCACCAGGGCTGCGAGCGCTGTGCAAGCTACCGGAGGATAGCAGCCCAGCGTAATTTCCGGGAAACCCCAGGTAGCATTGTCCGCTGTATAAACCAGGTCGCAGATCATGGCCAGCTCGGCGCCACCGCCGAGGCACATCCCTCGCACTTCAGCGATGGTGACCTTTCGCAGCTTCGCCAGCAGGCCAATCAGGCCGTGAAACTTCTGCAGCATAGCTGGGGTTTTGTCGGGTGTGTGAATGGCAACATCCACTCCGGCGGAGAAGGCCCGCTTGCTGCCACTCAGAATAATTGCCGAAACTTCACTCCGCGCCTCAAGTTCCTGCAAAGTTACGAACAACTCATCCATCATGGGAAGATCAAAGACGTTGACCGGCGCATGATCCAGATGGATACGGGCCACCCGCCCGTCAAGCTCAAGAGCAATCCGTTTCATTTTCAGAGTGGAAGAGTTCATTTCACACCTTAGCTTGTCCAGAAACCTTTCTTATCGTAATCGCGAATGGCCTTGAGTTCCGCATCGTCCGGTTCCGGAGTGGTTTGCAC
>DATDGH010000153.1:0-2781 GCA_036522215.1 Candidatus Angelobacter sp.
ATGGTGAATCAGATACTCAGCGCTTCGCCCCGTTGCTTGCGGCTGAGAATACCGTCAAAAATCACCCGTGAGACGAACACGGCGGTGAACAGGTTGGCCAGCAGACCAAAGGTGAGAGTTACGGCAAACCCTTTCACCGGCCCAGTGCCAAAGATAAACAGAATGAATGCTGAAACAATTGTGGTCACGTGGGTATCAACGATGGTGATCCAGGCGCGCGCGAAACCCTGGTCCACTGCGGCAGCGGCAGCCTTGCCGTGACGCAACTCTTCCCGGATGCGCTCGAAAATCAGCACGTTGGAATCCACGCCCATACCAACCGTGAGGATCACACCGGCAATTCCCGGCAACGTCAGGGTGGCGCCACTAAACCCCATGAAGCCCAGCAGGATCACCAGGTTCAGGAACAAGGCCAGGTCGGCATTGATTCCCGCGCCACGGTAGTAAATCAGCATGAACACCATCACGGCCACCATGCCTGCTACCGCCGCCTCCACACCCTTGCGGATGGAATCAGCGCCCAGCGAAGGACCCACAGTGGTCTCCTGGATGTAGGTAATGCTGGCGGGCAGCGCGCCCGACCGCAGTAACATGGCCAGGTCACGAGTGCCTTGCTCGGTGAAATTGCCGCCTTCGATGATTCCGCTGTCGTGAATTTCTGAATTGATTTCGGGTGCTTCAACTACACGGTTATCCAGCACGATGGCCAGATTGCTGGGATTGCCGCTCTCTTTGCTGTGGGTCCCGGTGAATCGAGCGAATTTTTCGCCGGCCGAGGTGGTCAAATAGAAATAAACAATCGGTGCGTTGGTATCTCCTTTGTGGCCGGCCTCGGCGCCTTTGATGTCCGTGCCGCTCACCACGGGCACGCGGGAGACGACAAAAACTGAATCGCCACGATCGTCAACAGATTTCTGTCCGTGCATGAGCACGGTATCCGGGGGCAGGAGGCCATGGTGGGCTTCCCTGGCTGCTGGTTCACTGGGATAAGGAGCACCATGATCCAGAGCCTCACGCAGTTCCAGTCGCGCCGTAGACTGGAGAATGTCTTTCACCCGCGTGATGTCATCAACGCCCGGCAACTGCACAAGAATCTGATAGTTGCCCAGTCCGTGTTCTTCCACCACCGGCTCGCTGACGCCCAGCGTGTTTACCCGCCGGGTGATGGCTTCAATGGACTGCTCCACGGTGCGGTTCTTCAGTTCAGATTCCGCACTGGTCTTCAAGGTGGTGGTGTAAGTGTCTCCGGCTCCGGAAAGGTCGTAGCTTTGCAGGTTGTCGGTAACAATTTTCCGCAAGGCGCTGGTGGAGTTAGGAGCGATTCCCTTAACCACGATCTGGTCGGGTTGCTTAGCAGGATCCGGCTTGCTGATGGAGGCGTAAGCAACGTTGGCCTTCTGAAGCTGCTCTTTGAGCAGCTCCGCCGCATGATCTGTCTCCGCGTTGACCGCATCGTCAACCTGTACCTGCAGGATCAGGTGTGATCCTCCTTTGAGGTCGAGGCCCAGGCTGATCCTTTTCAGCAAACTCTCTTTCAATCCTTGCCCGCTGAAACTGCCGGGAATGCCAAAGATGCCGTAAATAAAAACGAGCAGGACGCCGATAATGAACAGGGTTTTGAGGAGTAAATTCTTCTGCATGATGGAAACTCTGAATCAAACTTCTATCATTTGCTTATTTCTTGGGCGGCTCTTCTTCGCGGCCCACTGATACCACCGCTGATTTGGCCACTTCCAACCTCAAGTTGTCCGGGGGCACACGCAGATGAACCGCATCGTCCTTGATCGCGATAATGGTTCCGCGAATTCCGGCCGAGGTTTGCACCTTGTCCCCGGTTTTCAGGTTGTTGACCATCTCCTGCCAGCGCTTTTGCCGCCGTTGCTGGGGCATAATAAGCAGGAAGTAAAAGATGGCGAAGATAAAGACCAGTGGAAGCCAGAGGAGCATCCCGCCACCACCTGGCTGGCCGCCTTGCCAAAGAAATACACCCAATTCGCTTTGCATCATTTGAGTTTTTTAAACACCGAACACACGCATATTTGTGACACGAAACTGCCTGACTTTGATTGTCACCGCTGATCCCCCAGCATGACTGGCTTCCCTGATGCTGAAAGCAATTGGGAGGTCTTCTCTTTGCCTGAAATCAGGGACGCTCAGGCTGATTTGATGAGACGCTTCCTGAGAGAATTCCTGAGCCTTTCCCAAGACATATAGCATGACGTACAGCCCGCATAGTGTCAAGATAGAAGGCCAGATTGTGCCCTGTGTTCAGCGCCCCAGCCAATGGATCTCCGGTCACAAACAGATGCCGGAGGTAAGCCCGGGTGTAGCGCAAACACACCTTGCAGCCACACTTGGGATCAGGCGGTTGCTGGTCCTGCGCGAAAGCCATGTTCTTGATGTTCAGCCGCCCTTCCGACGTGAACAGCAGGCCGTGGCGGGCGGCTCGGGTGGGCAAAACGCAATCCATCATGTCCACTCCCATGGCCGCATACAGGGCGATCTCCTCGGGATATCCTACGCCCATCACGTAGCGGGGACGGTCTTTGGGCAAAACCTCCAGCGTGCGTGCGATCATCTCCCGCGTCTTCTCCCGCGATTCTCCCACGCTTAAGCCACCAATCGCGTATCCGTCAAATCCAATCTCGATGGTGCGCTCAGCGGACTCGCGCCGCAAATCGCCGTACATGCCTCCCTGCACGATGCCGAACAGGGCTTGTTGTCCGGAGGCATGCCAAGGCGTTTCCGTTTTGTGCGCCTCAAAATATTCCTTGCAGCGCC
>DATDGH010000154.1:0-4074 GCA_036522215.1 Candidatus Angelobacter sp.
GCTTTTTTGGGGAGCAGGAAGGCGGCCAGCGGGCAGCTATAGACATCACTCTTGATGCAGTCAAGGAATTTCAGGTGGTGGCCAGCGGCGCCACGGCGGAATTTGGACGCACTGCCGGCGGTGTGGTCAATGTTGTGACCAAGTCCGGCACCGACGAACTGCACGGCAGCCTGTTTGAATTCCAGCGCCTGGAGGCACTTACGGCCAACACCTCCGATGGTAAGCCGCTGCAGGATTTCCATCGTGAACAATTCGGCGGCACCATCGGCGGGCCTATCGTCAAGCAGAAGATGTTTTTCTTCGGCGCGGCGGAGCAGATTTTTGAAAATCTGACGCGGCCGAACCTGAGCTCACCACTCGGGAGCTGCCCTGTACAAGCCCCCACCGTAACCGCGAACGGCGCTTTGATCGGCAGCAATGCCGAGTGTCAGCGGCTGGCGCTGCTCAATTTCTTCCAGACGACCCGCAGCCAGCAGGAAGGGCTGCCCGTCACTCACCCTATTCGCAATACCGCGATCCTGGGGAAATACGACTGGAATGTGAATAACGCCAACAAATTCAGCGCCTCCTACAATTTCGACCGCTCCAACAACACCAACCAGACCTTTGACGTCCCCACCTACGGAGATTCGGCGAATGGCATCGAAGGCCCTTCCAAGATCAATTCTGTTAACGTGAATCTCTTCACCACAGTTTCGAACAAAAAGGTCAATGAAGGGCACTTCAGCCTGGCGCGTGAAGATCGCCCGCGCGCGGCGGTCCAATCCAATGTGCCCGCAGATACGGCCATGGGATTTGCCACCACTTTCCGTTTTGGAGAGCCATTCTTCCTTGAACCCAAAGTGGACGAAACTTTCAAGCGCTACCAGGTGCGAGACAATTTTTCCATCCTCGCCGGTAAGCACACGGTAAAGTTCGGCGGGGAATGGCTGCATAGCAATAACGGTCAGGTATTTCGCGGGTTCTTCACCGGACGCTACATCTTTGATTCAGTGTTGGGATTCCTGCATTACGCTTCGCCCGCGAGCCTTGGTCCCGGCTTCGGCCCGGCGACGGCGGAGTGTGCGAATGGATCATTTGTCACCGGTGTTGGCAGTGCGTGCCCCGGAGGGGGGACAGCTACTTCAAGCCCACTCCTCCTTTATCTCCAGCACGCCGGCACCAATGGCGCTACCACGGACGCCGCCGGTGCTTCTAACATCAGCAACGAAAACTACGCGTTCTTTATTCAAGACAAGTGGCAGATCAAGCCTAACCTGACTTTGGACTACGGCCTGCGCTGGGAGGCGCAGACATTCCCCAACCCGGTGATTCCTCCGTCCCAAACGGCTTATGGAGTAAATTTGAGCGATCCCAGGTTCCCGTCCACGGGGAAGATTCCGAATGACCTGGCCATGTTCCAGCCGCGATTGGGCCTGGCATGGGATGTCCGCAATAACGGCAAGTCCGTCATGCGCACCAGTTTTGGAATCTACAACGCGCAGCAGAACATGCTTACGGAAGTGGGCGCCATTACCACCAATGGTGTCCAGCAGCAAACGATATTCGTCGGAGATGTACCCGGCGGCTTCGTGGGCGCTTCCGGCTTCAATACTGCCGGCCCAGCCTGGCCGGGTGACATTACTCCCGCAGCTTTGCCCCCAGGAACTTTTCCGTTCCAGGCGGGGGTTACAGTGTTCGACAAGAATTACAGGAATCCGCGGATTTACACCGGCAACTTCGGTTTCACGCAGCAGCTCGCGCCCAACTGGGCGGGCTACATTGATGTTACCTGGGCCAAAGGCGTCTATCTGACTCGGTTTGTCGACCCCAACAACGGTTCGCAGTTGACAGGCGCCGCCGGAGCAGCGGCTTGTGCCGCAGTTGGGGCTACATTGTCTTCCGATGGCGTCTGCATCCCCCTCAACGGCGATACCAGCAGCTATCCCGGGCCCGCAGCCTTTGCCAACCTGGGGTCAATCACTAACACCCAGAGCTCAGCTCATTCTCTCTATCGAGGCATGACAGTGGGAGTGCGCAAACGCTTTAGCAAGGGTTTCCAGATGGAAGGCAACTACGTCCTTTCGGAAGACCTGGACGACGATTCCAATGAACGTGACCCATTCACCTTCCGCTATTTCGATCGATTCAACTTCCGCAAAGATTACACTTTCTCCGACCGTGACAGCCGGCACAAATTCAACTTGTTCGCCACCACCAGGCTGCCGGCCGGTTTTGAATTCAGTGCACGTATTCAGGCGCATACCGCTCAGCCGATTACAGACAATTTGCTGGGCACCGGTACAGGTGCTCCGTGCAGTCCTAACAATTCTCTGACCCGGGTGGTGGCCGGCATCGATTGCGGCCGCAATCACCTGCGCAAAGACAATGGCTTCTTCACTTTTGACTGGAGAGCGCTCAGGCCATTCAAGTTCGGCGATAAGTATGCGCTGATTCCGATGGTGGAGGTGTTCAACAGCTTTAACAACAAAAACAACGTCAACCCGCTGGTATCCCCGGCGCTGTTCAACTTCGATGGTTTCCTGCGCGAGGGCGTGGGTGATCCCCTGCAAGCCCAACTGGCGCTGAAGTTTACGTTCTAACCACGAGCAAGAAGTCCCTTTGCCGGCCTGGATTGAAGTCCAGGCCGGTTTCTTTTCTCTGTGCTTCTCCGTGTCTCCAGCCTGCAGCCTCGGCGTGGAGGGGCGTAAAAAGATGGGATCTCACCCACAGTTGACGTCACGTATAATACGTGTTACACGTAACATGCGTGGTAATAAAGAATGGGTTATGGCCAACTCCAACGAAAAGCAAAACGTAACCGTAAGCCTCAGCAAAGAAGTACTGAAGAAAGCCAAGATCCTCGCTGCTCGGCGCGATACTTCCATCAGCGGCCTCCTCGCCCAGGAGATCGAACTTCTTGTAAGCAACGAAGAAGCATACGAATGCGCGGAGCGCCAGGCTCTAGCGCTTCTTGATCAGGGCTTTCATCTGGGTGGTGTAATTCGCGCAACCCGGGATGAATTGCATGAGCGATAGAGCATTCGTCGATACGAATGTGTTGATTTACGCCTACGACATCGATGCCGATGCAAAGCATAGGATTGCAAAGAATCTTCTCCGTGAGCTGTGGAGCGAGCGCAATGGTATTCTCAGCTTGCAAGTGCTCCAGGAGTTCTATGTAAATGTGACGCGAAAGATTTCGCGTCCCATCTCCAAAGAATCGGCACGCCTGGTCGTGACCAACTACACAGTATGGTGCACTGATACCACACGCGCCGAAATCGCTACTGCATTTCAAATCGAGGACCAAGTAAAGATCAGCTTCTGGGATGCTCTCATTGTCGCGTCTGCTCTTAAAAGTGGCGCCGCTCGAATCCTCTCTGAAGATCTGAACGCGGGACAGGGAATCGCAGGGATAAGAATCGAAAATCCGTTCGTCGCTTTGGTCTCCTAGTTCTTGTCCGCTCGATTTCTCCCGATTCGCGTTTTTTCGCTCCCGGAAAGCTTATAGCATTTTCAGAAATAGTGTGACCTTTAAAAATGCAGCCTGGATGCGATTTATAAGGCGGTAGGGACCTCTCGCTCCGCTTCGAGGTAAACTAAAAAGACATAGATCTAACAGGCCCGGCGCTGTGTGCCGGATCCAAAGGTGAGCCGGTGGCTGAATTTGGGCTGAAATTGCAATGTATTGCCGAAAGCGTGCTTCCGCGCATGTCGTTGCAAAACAACAAGATCTTCGTTGCGGATTGAGCAATACATTCCTCTTTTGTTGCGCAACGAACAAGCGACGCCATCGGCCGCGGATGGTCTCGAAACCTTAGACAAAAATACGTCTGATTTCCGGTGTTGGCTTCCGCCTGGTCATGGGTTTACTGTAATCTTCCGTTCCAGGACACACTACTCTGGCGGCGCTCACGACTGGTTTCGTGAGCGCCGTGCACACCTCTCCCTTGACTTGTACGCGGCTTTCTTTCGCGGGCAACGCCTTCGCCGGCTTGCAAAATGAGTTGGGCTGCGGTTTTCTTCGCGCAGCCATGCTCACTCGCGCCGGGGTACACTTCGCCGGTTGCGTCCGCGATTTGATCTGCCGAC
>DATDGH010000155.1:0-11324 GCA_036522215.1 Candidatus Angelobacter sp.
CGGGGCCCGGGGCTAAAGCCCGGAGTTGTGTGGAAGACGCTATTTTCGCGGGTTCTAAAGAACCCGCTCCCCGGACTAAAAGTCCGGGGCTTCCACCCGCCGAGTTAGAAAACCATTTATGAGATGAGTTCTAAGTACTAATTCCTGTCTTTTCAGTGTTCTTCAGCCACGGCCCCACTCAAATAAATGATCGTCAACAACATGAAGACGTATGCCTGGAGGATGGCCACACCGATATGCAGCATGTTAAAGGCAACCGGCAAGGCCAGCGGGATCATGGAAAAGAACGCCATGGTCACCAGATCGCCGGCAAAGATGTTGGCCCAGAGACGCACAGTGAGCGAGAGCAGCCGGGCAAAATGGCTGATGGTCTCGATGACCAGCATCAAAGGCGCCAGCCAGCCCACCGGACCAAGAAAATGCTTGAGATATCCAGCGGGCCCATTTTTTCGAAAGCCCTGCCAGTTGTAATAGAGGAATGAAACTACAGCCAGCCCGAGCGGCACCGTAACGTCTGCGGTGGGAGAGTCGAAAGTGGGAATCACGCCAAGGAGATTGCAGACCAGCACGAAAACGAAGATGGTAGTGAGTAGTGGAACAAACCGTTCGTAATGATGCCCAATGATATCTGCGCATGTACTGCGAACGAAGCCGTCCAACATCTCCACGGTATGCTGCATGGCTCGCGGCTTCTCCACGGAAAGCCGCGATCGAACCAGGAAAAACAGCACGAGCAGGATGATCATCACCAGAAATTCCATGGCCACTGCGTTGGTAATCGGGGCCTGAGGATTGGAGGGATGAAAAGGCGCAGGCAGCTTTTGCAACAAGTCGTTCACAGGCCCGCCCAGGGCCTTGTTGAGGAGGTCAGTAAACCAGAGTTGTTCTTGCATTCGCTAGATGGATTGGAGCCAGGAATCAGGTTCTGTGTCGCAGCGCGCCGTAAAGCTCATAGACGGCCTCAATCAGAATTGCCCCCACAGGCAGAAATAAGCCTATAAAGAGGCCGTAAACGCTGACGGCTGAACTTTTGAATATAACATACAGAACAGCAGCCAGCAAAACGTAGCGGAAGAAGAACTTGAACACCTGTCGCTTCACCGAGCGAGTGGCGCGACCTTCGGCAACTACCTCACCCACCGCGGACACGGTACGTTTTAATACAACGAAATTGAACACCCCGATGAGCCCGCCGAGCAGAAATCCCAGCGACATTTTCCAGTCCCTGAGCCAAAGGAGGGTGAGGACACCGGCAACCAACAAGAGGCCGAGAGAGAGATTCAGGCGCTGGTAGACCGCCTCAATACTGTCATTCGGAGCTGTCATTCGGTTTGTTGTCCTCAGCTCCGATCTTTACTGCTCGCTGTATCAGCCGGGTCAAGCCTGCGACTACCCCGAGCATGAGGCCGACAATGCCGATCCACGCGGTATGAAATTTTTTGTCCAGCGCATCCCCGATGAGCCATCCCAGCACCGTGGCAATGGGCAAAGTGATGCCCAATTCGATCATCTTCTCTGCCTGCACCCAGCCTTTTTTCCAGTCCCTCTTGTCAGCCATTGCCAACATCTTACCGGATTGACGCGGATAAGCAGTAAGATAACGTTGCACGCAATGCATGCTTCAGCGCAAAATTCGCCAGAGTGTCCCTGCCTGGAAGGAGACGTATATTACGAAAATTTCGAGAGCAACGGTCTCGGTCTGGATAGCAACTACGGCGAGGTAACGATCTTCCGATGCAGGCGATGCGGATGCTTCTGGCTGAACTACTTGATGGAATACGAGCACCTGACCGCTGCCGGACGATGGTTTCGCGGCCTCATCACTCCCGAAGTCGCTAATTCTCTGAAAGCCAATGATGCCCAGCAGGTGCTTGAAGGCTTGGAGTGGTATTTCCGTGGAGGAAGCGCCTTCCAAGGCAAAATCGTCAAGGTCCCCTCGGGTCAGTTGAAGTTTTGGCTGCAATAGTCACGCCGTCCTTCTTCATCCGGCTAAGGCCTCAACCGCCTGTACCGCATCCGGCGAGAGTTGCAGATGAGGGCTGGCCAGATCCTGTTTCATGTGCTCGGCGCTTGAGGTGCCGGTTAGAGGCAGCATTCCTACAGCACGGGCAAAAGCAAACACAATCTGTGGGACGGTGACGCCAGAATTCGCGGCCAGACGGGCAACCAGGGGATGGCGTAAGACTTCCAGATTCGCCGTAAGGAGCGAGAAGCCCTGATAGGTGATCTTCCGTATCCTGCAAAACCGCCGCACCTCACGGTCCCAGCCAAAGCGGGCGTAGCAGCGGTTTTGGACAAAGGTGGGACCATCGCTATGGACGGCCGTCATCTGCTCCAGATGCCGAAGGGAAACATTGCTCACGCCCAGGAAACGCGCTCGGCCGGCATCACGTTCTCTGGTCATTGCTTCCCAGACCTCGGCATCAACATCGGTCCACCCGTAGCCGGACGATGGCCCATGCAGAACGTAACTGTCAACGTATTCGGTCCCCAGGTGCTCAAGCGAGCTGGCCAGCGACCGAGCTAGCTGGACAGCGGGCTTGGCCGCGGGATCATAGGGCAAGCGATAGTCTTGTCCGCCTTGATAGGTGAATTTGGTTTGCAGAAAAATGTTGCTGCGGGCGACCACTCCCGCGTGATAGGCCGCGGCCATGGCCTCGCCTACTCCAGCCTCAAAGTAATGCTTACGCTGGTTGGCCGTATCAATGGCGCGGAAACCTGTGCGCAACGCCAGTTCAACAAGCGCGGCCGTGCGTTCTTCCTTCCAGGCTGTACCGTAAATGAAGTCAGGAATAGATGAAGCTTGCTTATTTGGCATTGAAGCTATTCTGACATGTCTGAGCACTCAGCCGAGTCGCTGAGCTGAGGGCCAACCGCTAATCGTCCGGCAGGGGTTACTAAAGTGACCCTCCCAAAAAACTAAAGCAGAGACCATGAACGAACTCGCGACTTAACATAAGAAGGATGGTCAAGCGACGCGAACATCGCGTTAATGTGCCGCTCTCTGTGCGGCTCTGGGGGCTGGACCGCCAAGGCAAGGTGTTTTCACAGCAGGTGAAAACTCTCAACATTGCCACCAACGGCGCCCGTCTCTATGGAGTGACCGCCGAGTTGGAGCCGGGTTTCATCGTAGGCGTTCAGTGCGGCAATATGCGAGCGCGCTTCATGGTGGTCTGGGTGGGCGAGAAAGGCACTGCAAATGAAAGCCAGGTGGGCCTGCGCGCGGCCAAGAACGGCATCTGGAGCGTGGCATTGCCTCGCGCGGGCGAAGAAGATTTTGCTGAATGGCTGGCGGAACAATATCAGGCACCGCAAGTGTGACGCGGGCGGTTCCGAGAAGTTGTCCCTTTCGCACTATAGCAGTATTCCTTCTGCCGCAAATTGGTAATCGGGTAATCTGGTAATTGAATAATTGAAATGCAAAACGCCAGAGCAAGTGCAAAACTAGATCTCCGTTGCCTTCTACTTCATCTCCCATCCGTCCTGTGAGCTTTGCTTAAACGCCCAAGAAATGGGAAAGTACGAGCTGTTCCCGCGCTGGCGTACCAAGATGAGCCGTTCCCATCGCAATTCGTTGATGGTACAGTTTGAACCGCGCAGCAGGATAGGGGTACCCGCTGCCGTGATTGCTGGAGGCAGAATGAAAGCATCTATGTTTTATCGAATCGCCGCCGGTCTTCTGCTGCTTTTTGACATCGGACACACTTCTGGTTTTCCCTGGTCCGATCCCAAGTGGGGAGTGGACCTTGGCTCCATGCAGTCAACTCACTTTTACATTATGGGGTTTAATCGGACTTATTGGGATTTTTATGTTGGGTTCGGTCTCTTTGTCAGCATGTTTCTTCTACTCGCGGTGGTCTTGGCGTGGCAGCTAGGCGGCCTTCCGCCAGAGTCTTTGGCGCGCATGCGCGGTACTGCGTGGGCGTTCGTCCTTTGCTTTGTCGCCATCACGGTTTTGAGCTGGAAATACTTCTTTATCATTCCCATCGTTTTTTCAATCGTGACTACATTATGTTTGACTGCGGCGGCATGGCTTTCAGGGAGGCAGGTTTCCAGGCCTCCGTTGCCACAGTAAGGGTGAAAGATTCAACTGCGCCATGGAGCTTTTTTGATTCGCAGTTCGGCTCTGTTGCCTGGAGATGTCTATCTTTGTGTAGGGACGCCGATTCCAGGATTCATTACCAGTTCGTGACTGCCGGTTGCCTCAAGGATCTAGGCGCAGCGATGGAGAGCTTACCGCGCGCGTGAGGAGCGGCCGGTTAGGGTTCTGGTGGGCGGGCTACCTGTGTGGGTTCTGCCGAAGGGTTGTGATGTGACGGAAAACCCTTTCTCGCCGCCGACGCCAAACCGAGAGAATTGCTGATCCAGTTTCCGGCTCTCGCATTTGGGACAGTTGACTTTTTGCGGGCCGGTCACAATGGCCTCAAAATGATGTCGGCATTCCCGGGCGGCAGTGTCTTTGGGGAAAAGTCTGGTTTCGGCTCGGCTACGCCGGACGGAAGATCGTCTCTCCGAAAAAACCCAAATCCATAAATCATTACACCGTTATCCGGGAACGCCGAGAACGCCGACGCGGAGCCAGATCTTTGGTCTGATACCTGGGGATTGTAGGTATGTTCCCTACCAAAGCTCGCAGGTGAGCAATACTGGCTGCGGTGTTAAGTCCGCGAGGTGACCGAGCGGGCCGTCCCTCCACAAAAGCTTCCACCTGACGCTGCAATCTTCCGCTTGCACACTCGGGACACTTGGGCCTCTGCCGACCCTGGACAAAACGCTCAAATCGGTGATCGCACTTTTTGCAGACGTATTCAAAAATCGGCATAGGTCATTTCACCTCGATGAAATCGCAACGGCGGGAGATTGATCGCCTGCCAGGGCTGCGTGGAACTGGCTGTCGCTGAGATGCAGCGAACCATTGAGCTGCCGCAGCGTTTTAAAAAGGTAATAAGGGGTTTGGGTGAGATTGTGTTTGGCCATGATGGAGTCATCCATGAGCCAGGTCAACTTTTGCAGCTTGATGGTTTGCGTGCAGGGCTGGCCGCCCTTCCAGGTGAGCACGCCGGTCTCATTCAGGCTGCTGGTGAGCTGGTTCAGGTACACGGCGTTGTCGAGATAAGGGACCTCAGGATAAAGGAGTTGGTTCTCTTCTGCCCGCCTCTGCCAAGTCTTCATCACCTCCAAAGCCCGGTTATACGGCCCCGCAGTTACCTCCAGACGCAGCATAGCGCCGGTATCGTTTAACGGCTCATTCTCAAATTGCTTGCGAACGTCTTCGGGAATCACGCCGATCAAGGGGTAGCGCTGAAGAGGAGTGACCACAGGCCAAGTGCCAAAGGTTTCGATCTGGGTGTGAACGCCATCGGTCTTGATCAATTCGGCGAACCCGGGGGCGCCAAAGCCCGGCGTACCTTTGCCCGCGGCCAGCACCACAAAATAGCGATAGGGATCAACCCTGGTCCAACGCGTTAGCGCACCGCCGGCATCGCTGGCTAGTTTGGTCATGAACATACCATCATCAAACGTCGTGATCTTCAGCGTGGTATTGGCGGAGGGGCTCCGGCCTTTCTCCGCTTTGGTCAGGACCATTGCTTTGGGCGTTTTACGATCGTCCAAGGTATAGTGGGACTTGCCGCTCGCCTGCCACTCGGAACCTTTGCCCGAAGTATTGCGCGAAAGTTCCGTCATCGTGCCATTGGAGCTAAAACGCACGCGTGTGGGATTCAATTGGCCGCTGGTTGAGGACTGCCAGGTGCCAGCGAGGTTGAGCTTACAGCTCTGCGCGACCTCCTGACCCGGCATGGAAATCGTGAATAGAAATAGCACAACGAACGAGCATGGGAAGGCAAAACGCTTCATTGGGAGACTCCTGGTAATGATCTTTTAGGTTTTGGCTAAGTACTACCTATTAAGTACTAATGGCTGGCTTTTTTCAAGGCCGAGGACAAGGGGAACGCCCCCTCGTCCTCAGCTTGTAGAGCGGGGAAAGAGACGCTTGGCCCCTTATCCTCAGCCCTGTTGTTCCGAGATGAGAACCGCCTTCCCTGCGGTCCTCATCCACAGAGGTACAACGTTGTTGCTGCTCAAACCGCGCCACGTCTGGCGCAATCCGAACCCAACCTTCTGCCTACGCCCTCGCAGCCAATAGCGAGCGGAAGTGCTTCAGGGTGTTCGGGTCTTCAGTCATTTTTGCCGTGGCCCAACCGTGGGCGCGATTGAATTCGTCCCACTGAGGCTGAAGTGCCCGGCGTTCCTGGTTGATCTCCGCTTGTTGTGAGGCATTGTTGCGAACCCTCACCTCTATCGGAGGTGTTGGATCAACCCAGGAGATGGCCTCCATGATCAGCGGCAGCCGATCAGGCAAGACCCAGGATGTCCATTGGCTGTTGTTGTCGTTGATAATGCGCAGCATCCCCGCATGGAGGTCGATATTGAAGTCCAACCATGGATGATCGACGCGGAAAAGCCTGAAGCGAACGCTGGTGAGGTCGTACTCGTTTCCGGTGAGGAAGAACCAGCCGGGCCTCGCCCCGATGTTCTTGGCATAGGCTTTCAACTTTTCCGGAGTATCCTCGTCCGGCTTCAAGGTGAAGGAATACATGAAGGTGTCGCGACCCAAACGATCCCCCAGCAGCTTCTGTACTTTTGCCAGGCAGCCCATTGACCGTGGGCAATACTTCTCGCAACTTCCATAGAAGAAGTTGATGATCGAGATTTTGCCCTTGATCAGGTCGTCATAGAACCGCACCTGTTTGTTGTCCTGTGTGCGGAACACGCCGTTGCTGTAATACCGCGGGCCCAACGATGCTGCCGGTTCACCCTTTGAGGGCAAACGGCAGGTAAGCAGGTCTCGTCTGTTCATGCGCTAACTCCTTTCTTGGAACGCCTGAAGCTGGGCTTCCGGACGCCTCCGAGATCGAATGAGTCTGGTAGGGTGGTCAAGGCCGGGGTGATGTTGTTCTGGTTGCCTTCCTCCTGCACTTGCTGCGACGGCGCAGGCGGGGTCTTGTCTCCGGGGTTGAAGACAAGACCGGTGTTAGCGTTCCCATCCGAATAAAGTGGAGACGTGGATGGAGAGGTGGAGGTGCCGACATCCCAGCGCACCAGCATCAGGCCGTCTTCGTGGCCCAGGTTATGGCAATGGATCATGTATTTGCCAAACAAGTCGCGGAATTGCAGGTAGATGAGAGTCTCATCTCCTCCGGCGATTGGGTAAACGTCGCGCCGCCCAGACATCAGCGGTGGAACAAAGTGATTGGTGACGGTCCTGACCCCGTTCACGGTTTCAACATTCCTGCGGTCCAGAACGTGTCCCTGTTCCAGGTGAATGTGGATAGGATGGACCCAACCGGAACCCGGGAAGCGGTTGCGAATCAGCCAGGTTTCTGCCGAGCCATTATTGACCGTGGCATCAGCACGGGCCCCATCAAAGGTCAAGCCGTTGATGTTGAATACCCTGGCGGCAGTCGGATTTTCTGGATCACCCTCGGGGCCGGCCAGAGCCAGATTGAAGTTCCAAACCCTGGTGGTGAGAGGTGCCGGCCTATTCGGCAACGTGATCAGTTGTGACGGGACTTGGCTTTCATCTGCCTCGTCGCCGACAATGTCGAAACGCAAGACCACGTTTTCAACTTCCAGGCCAGGCGCCACTTCATCTGAACCATCTGGTTCCGGTTCCGGAGCGTTGTTGACAAATTGTGGGTCAACGTTGGTGAGATACCAGTGATCGCCAATGTTGCTGTGGCTGAAGTCAATTACTATGTCCATGCGCGATGCCACATGGAGCTGGAAGCCGGGCACGGGGGTAACCGCCGTTCCCGGTCCCGACCCCGCAATTATTGTTCCGTTGAAGATGCTTTCCTGTGGGTCGGGTATGGTGACCGGCGAGGGCAGCAGATTGCCATCTGTGGCCACCACCTGGATTGGTACGATGTTGCCGTTGGCGTCTTTCACGTTCAAAGTGTAGATGCGCGCCGACCCGGTGTTGACCATGCGGAAACGGTACTTGCGCCGGTTGACCTGCAGGAACGGCTGGATGGCGCCGTTGACAACGAACTTGTCCCCGGCGGGAACTGCGTCCGGCGCCGTGGCGAACTCCTGGCCGTTGGCGCAGAACTTCTTGTCGGTTAAGATCAGTGGAAAGGCGTGATTAACGCCGTTCCGGTCGATTCCGGGCAGCCGCAGGGCCTCGTCTCCCTCGCCGCTGAATTCGAAACCAGTGTCCCTCCCGTCGAAGACAAAGTACATGCCATTGAGACCGCGATAGTTGTTGGCGGAAGTGAAACTGTGCCGGTGATCGTGATACCAGTAGGTATACTGCGCTTCCAGCGGATCGCCGATTCCCCCAAAATTATCGACGCCCGCGTATACGTTGAGGTAATGATGGTCTTTGAAAAACCCCGGGCTCCAGAAGTCCTGGGCAAAGCCATCACTTTCAGAACCGGTATGTCCATTGTGCAGGTGGGTGGTGTGGGTGTTGGTCCCAAAACCTTGATGGTTTACCGGCAGATTGTTGTGGAAGCGCACAACAATAGGAACGCCGTAAACGTTGAGGAAGGTCGGGCCCGGATAGATTCCGTTGTAACCCCAAATATATGTGGGGGGAATATCAGGGTGGAATTGATGCATTGCGCCTTGAAGGGTGATGTCATAGTTCACTATGGGCGGGAACTGGTCCCAACGTTGGTGATCGGCGCGTGGGGCCTCACCGGCCGCAGTATTGGCGCTCTTTTGGGGATCCGGATCCACGTCCGCTGGAATCGCTATCGGTGGAAACGGCAGCGCCTGCACGAATGGCCGGGTTGGCGGGCTGTGGGTTGGCTGCGGCGTACAATCTGTCGGCTCCGGCGGCGGCGCGGGCAGATCCCAGGCCGAGCTTTTCCTTGAAGTCAGAACGGTTACAACTCCGGCTGCTGCCCCCAGCTTGAGGGCAGTCCTGCGGCTGACGCCAGAACCATTGGCTGCCTGATGGCTTTTCTTTTTTTTCTGCTTGATATTCGACACGAGGCTCTCCTTTCAGAGGGGAAACACGCCAACGCAACGTTGTTCGTTGGCTTCTTTGAAGGGCCTCCCGTTCGTTTTCTCTCGACCTTTACGGGAAGAAACGCGCAGCGAAAACCAAAATGGTTCTCGCACGCGTGTGTCAATCTAGAGCACACGTAGGGCGGTCGTTCGGTTTTCGGTTGTCTTTTAGTTAGCGTTCTGCGCCAGTTACCGAAAAGCAGCTACTTTCTTGCAAGCAACCGGATTTCTTAAGCCGGACGCAGTTTGCCGTTTCGCCGGTCTGGGAAGTTGACGGGCAATTTTTCCGGGTCGCGAAACAATAATCCCGCAGAACGCAATTCCGACGTAAATTTTTTTTCTTACGAAAATCAGAATTCTTTAATTTTCAAAAAAATGAAGTGCCTATTCCCTTAATTTTATTAAGTATTCATCGCACATGACTTTGCTAATTGGAAGGTATGATTCTAATATTATTTTCCATTATCAGTATTTACATGCGTAAAGTACTGTAAAGTAATGTTGTAGCTTTATAAACTTCATGAAAAATCAGGACTTAGTCGCATTGGTCGCATTCTGACTTTCCATAAACGGCTGCCATAATCCCGGGCGTCCCCAGGCGTCTCCTATTGACATCCCATAGGAAAGAGTGCACACTTCATATGGGCGGCCAATATGAAGAGCCCGGACAAGAAGACCGAGATCTGGCAGGGGACCTTGGCCCTGATGATTCTGCGAACTCTGGATGCCATGGGCCCTCTCCACGGTTACGGCATTGCCCGCCGCATCGAGCAAGTCAGCGGCGATCGCCTGGTCCTCAATTACGGAACAATCTATCCCGCATTGCTCAAGCTGGAACAGGAGGGCCGTATCACATCGGAGTGGGGCGTTTCAGACAACAACCGAAAAGCCAAATACTATCGGCTCACCCGCTCAGGTCACGAACAACTCAAGAAAGAAACCAGGGAATGGGAGCAGGCAACAGAAATTGTTGCCCGTTTTCTCTCTCCGCGTGAGGAGCCGTCATGAAAGCCATTCGCGCATTTTTCAGTCGTCTCACCGGCTGGTTCCGCACCCGGGAGCGGGAGCAGGACATGATGGAAGAGTTTGAGTCCCACCTGCAAATGCACATTGACGATAATGTGCGAGCGGGTATGAGCCCCCAGGAGGCGCGTCGCCAGGCTGTGCTCAAGTTCGGCGGCATGGAGTCCGCGAAAGAATCCATCCGCGACCGCGCCCGCTTTCTGTGGGTGGAATCAGCGTGGCAGGATTTTCGTTATGCACTGCGCGGTCTTCAGCGCAATCCCGGCTTTGCTACCACCGCGATAGTCTCCCTGGCACTCGGCATTGGCGCAAGCCTGGCCATTTTTACCGTGGCCGATAACCTCCTTCTGCGGCCGCTTCCCTACCCTGAAGCTTCGCGACTGGTGATGATCTATGAGGCCAACCAGCGTGAGAAAGCGGATCACAATGAGGTGTCTCCGGCAAACTATTTTGACTGGAGGGCACAGAGCATCTGTTTCAGCAACATTGCTGCTTTTGCTGATTATCATGTGATTTTCAGCATCGGCAATCGTGCAGAAGAGGTTGACGTTCAGTCCGGGAGCTACGAACTACTGCCGCTGCTCGGTGTCCACCCGATTCGCGGACGTCTTTTTACCCGGCAGGAAGACGAAGAATCCACGAACGGCGGAAAAGTTGCCGTTATCAGCTACCGCACCTGGCAAAACTGGTTCGGTGGCGACGACGGGGTTATCGGCCGCCAGGTGCAGATCAATGCTCGACCCTGGACGATCATCGGCGTCCTGCCGCCAGATTTCTATTTTTACAGCCGATCCGTTGACCTATGGTTGCCCATCGGACTTAAACCTGCCGCCGATCTGCGCAAAACCCAGGGGCGATGGGTCTGGGCAGCGGCTCGACTGAAACCTGGCGTCTCTCTGCGCCAGGCACAGACCCAGATGAACACCATCACGGCACGGCTGGAAGAAGCCTACCCGGACTTTAACAAAGGTTGGAGCGTGAACATTGAGCCTCTTCGCGATTCACTGGTGGGCAAAGTCAAGACATCTCTGCTGGTATTGTTAGGGGCGGTGATTTTGTTGCTGGCGACGGCATGCGCAAACGTAGCCAACCTGCTCCTTGCCCGCCTGACAACGCGGCAGCGCGAACTGGCAGTGCGTGGCGCGATTGGCGCCGCCCGGTGGCGCTTGATTCGCCAACTGCTGACTGAGAGCGTGGTGCTGGGAATTATCGGCGGCGTTGCCGGCGCTCTCCTCGCCCGCATTGCGATATTCGCGTTGCTGGCCTTGGCTCCCGCTGAACTT
>DATDGH010000156.1:0-6855 GCA_036522215.1 Candidatus Angelobacter sp.
GGTCTGGCCGACGTCAACGTTGCGCGCCACCACCGTGCCGTCAATAGGAGCGTGAATGGTGGTGTAGTCCAAGTTGGTTTGCGCCACTTGCACCGCGGCTTCTTTCTGCAGCACCTGGGCGCGGGCCTGTTCTTCCGCCGCCAACGCGCCGGAGACCTGGGCAACCGCGCTATCGGCATTGGCGCGGGCCAGATCCAGGGCTTGGGGGCTGACTACGCCTTCCTTCGCCAATCCCACGCTGCGATCGTAATCGGCTTTGGTCTGGATCTGACTAGCCTTGGCCTTGGCTGTGTTGGCGATGGCCACGGATAGATTCGCCCTGGCGTTAGCCAGATCGGCCTTGGCCTGAGTAAGCGCGCCTTGAAACAGCGCGGGATCGATCTGCGCGATCACCTCACCCTTTTTCACGCGGGAGTTGAAGTCAACCTTGAGGCTGGAGATGGCCCCGGAAACCTGGGAACCTACCTGTACGGTGATCACAGCGTTGATGGTGCCGGTGGCCTCTACTACCTGCCTGATCTCGCCGTTCTCAACCTTTGCGGCGTAATACTCCACCGGACCTTTGCTTCTCAGCTCAAAGGCGGCAAAAATTCCCACTCCAAGGACGAGGAGCAGGAGAATCGAGAGGTTTTTCTTGGTCAGCTTCACCTTAAATTGCCCGTCATTGTCCCTTCAGCTTCAGCTTGGATTTGTTTTCTTCGAGAAAGCTGCGAAGCTGTTCGGACTGGTCGAGCAGGCGCGTCCACTGCTCATAATATAAGGTGACAGGAAACCGGCCCAGGCCGTAGACGCTGACGCCACCTTTTTCACTGACACGAAATTCCAGGGCTCCGGAGCGGCGTCCGGTGGATTGCTTTTCCAGCTCGGCGAGGCGGGCTTTTAATTCATCATATGTCGGTTCGGGCATAGTTAGATTTTATCAAAAGAGCAGTCAGCACTCAGCCGGGTCGCTACGCCGAGGGCGTAGTTCATAAAAGCTGCTAACTGCTTTCCGGCATTTTTGGTCGTGTTTTGCAATCGGGTCATCGGGTCATCGGAAGAAACACCCAACACTTCGATGCGTTTGAGTATCCACTGATTACAAACAGTCTTAGCGAGCAGTCAGTGGAGGGCCCGCAAGCTGGCGGGCTAAAGGGATGCTGTCATTCTCGGCATGGCTGGCGTTCTTTAAGAAAGATAAACCCAAAGACCTTCGACACAGAGGAACTGAGAACGGAGAGGAAATCAAGGGACTTGATTGCGAAAATTGCCGGAATCCACGGCATGCCGGGATAGGTTGCCAAAACCGCCGGAATTGAAATGCACCACAAAGAAGCGCGGTAATAGCTTTGACCATGCCATCCATTCAGTGCTCGAGGGCAGAATTGTTCGCGGGCTGAATGCTGACTGCTGAGTGCTGACTGCTTACTTCGGATACCGCAAATAGCCCAGGCCTACGCGCATGTGGTGGTGGATTTGATCGGGGACGGAGATAGCGATGGCGAGGCCAATCAGGCCGTGGGCGACGGCCAACGGGTAGAGGCTGCGGTAGCGGCGGAAGAGTTCGCATAGAATCCATCCGCCCACAAATGTAACCGGAGCCAGCACCGGGTTGGGCAAGTGGGCAAGCCCGAACAACAGGGCCGTGATCAAACTTGCCAACCTTCCGGTGGAGGTGAGTTGCTCAATTCTGGCGAAGAAGAATGATTGCTGAATGTATTGCTGCACCAGCGACCACAAAAGATAAGTGGAAGCATGCAGCAGCGGCTGGCGCACGCCAAACAATCCATGCAGCGTACCCACAACGTAGGCGATGGCAGCCATGGCAATGGCGATCACAACCGTGAGCAACACGGTCAGAATCGTCATGCGCAGCGGCAGACGCTCGAGCCCAGCCGGCTCGCCGCGGTTGATTGCAAGGATGAGCGACAACAGAAACCACGCGGCAGTTATATAGAAGAAAACACGCTGGGCGCCGGGCGAGGTCCAGATGGTGACCAGGATCAGGGTGTAAGCGACGATTAGTTCGATGACCAGAACTGCGTGTTTGTTTATGCGTTGACCGAACTGCGGAGAATTTGGTAATTGGGTAATCTGGTAAGTTGGTAATTTTAACGGCAAAAGCAAAATCTCACTCCCAAATCCGCAAACACAAAATAAGGTGAGCTGGGGTAAGGCGAAGGTGAGTCTGTGATCGAAATCCAAAACTAAAAACGCAGTCGCTCATGAGACTACTTCGCGCTCCCTACCAGGGCCTCCACTTCCTTCATCTCTTTGGGCACGGCAGAGGAAAGGATTTCCGGTGCTCCGTCAGTGATCAAAACAGTATCTTCTACGCGGAAGTGAATCTGCTTATCCAGGAACTCGACGATCGGCTCCACCGTGACCACCTGTCCGGCCTTGATAGGACCTTGCGGGAACATCACATCGTGAGTGGCCAGTCCGACAAAATGTCCGGGAAAACCGAACCACTGCTTTTCGATGCCTTCGCGCTTATAGATTTTTAATCCGGCTTCGGCAGCTTCTTCATAGGTGTGGCCGGGACGCAGCAGATCAATCACAGCCTTCTGCGTTTCCAGATCCACGGCATACCATTTGGCCTGCTCCGGCGGGAATTTTCCGCTGATATTAAAGGTGCGAGTGATGTCCGTGGTCATGTGGTCGAGATCAGCGGCATAATCAAACACCACCAGGGCGCCGGCGGGAATCTGCTTGCGATCATTGAAATAGTGCCAGGTGTTCAGGCTGCTGCCACTGGAGACAATTGCGGGATAGGCGACACCCTGTGCTCCGGCGTTGGCGTAGCCGAAACGGGCGCGAGCCTCAATCTGGTACTCATAGATGTCAGGCCGGGCGTGGGCGATGGCATCGCGCATGGCTTCCGCGCTCAATTTTCCATTGCGGCGCAGGACCTGGATCTCGGGCGGGGTCTTGATGTTGCGCATGGCATCCAGCAAAGGGGTAAGGTCGCGCAAGGCAGCTTGGGGATAGCGGCTGCGAAGCTGTTCAATCGCGTTGCGATCAAAGGGCAGCCCAGGGTGATAAGGCGCCGAGTATTCGTCGGCATGGTCGCGGCCAACTTCATTACGAGCGCCATCGGCTTTGTCGGGGAATCCCAGTCGCAGCCATAGAGCACTGCCGTCGCTTGTGGCCCCGGACAGGAAGCTGTCCAGATCGGTGAGGGGCAGGACGCGGGCAAACCCCAAGGCTGCTTGCTCTGCCGGGGAGAGCGAGAGCACATTGGGACCGTAGACCTGCTTTTTGCGGGGCGCCTGTGCCGGCTCAAAGAGCAAAGCCCGGCCTGAGCTGGAGCTAATCAGCAATACGGCGCCCGGATCAGCGATGCCGGTCAGGTAGTAAAAATCATTGTCCTCGCGGTAGTGTTCGGCTTCGGGCTCAACCTGGCGGGCAAACAACAGGATCCAGCCACTGTTTTTTTCCTGCGCCAAGGTTTGCTGGGCCAGGACCTGGCGTCGTCGCTCAAATTCTTTGGGGCCACCAAGGTCGGTGATCGCCTGTGCGTCAGTATATTGAGCGATAGCAGGCAGAGCGGACGCACAACAGAAGAACCCGCAGGCAAAAAAAACAGCCAGCAGGACGGCGCACGAATTCTTGCTTGTCATGATGCTCGCATTATAGGACACAGGAGAAAAATCGGGTGACCTCCACCCCACCATGCGCAACCGCGGCGCACGTCGGGGACCCCGGTGATGGCCGTGATCGCGCGTGATCTGAAACCGGGGTATCCCTGAGGGGCTATGCGAGAAGCTGTTTTCGCAACCAGTGAAGCCGTGGGGATGACTGGTTAAAAAAACAAAAGCAGCCGGAGCGGGGCTGCTTTTACGAGATGTTGCCGACGGCTTTTAGAAACGAATCTGGGGGCCACCCATGAACTTGAAGTTGTGGTTCACACCGTTGTCCCAGTACATTTCGTCGCCCGCTTCTACGCGGATTCCAAATGCGCCGGCATTGAACTCGATGCCACCACCGGGGTAGAAGACGCCGTTGGTGTCGCCATCCTGAATAGTGCCGATCTGTTTGGCAAAGGAGCCGGCCGTGACCGGTCCGCCTACGCCAAAGTTCAACAACCCGCCCTTAGCTACAAGAAAGACGCGGATGGGGCCTTTGGTGGACTGGATTTTGAGCCCGGCCAGACCGTGAATGAGGCGCAAGTTGGAGCGGAAGGTGTTAGTAATGCCACCGCTGGTGATGGTTTGCGTGGTGCTGCGTTCAAAGTCGTAGGACATCTCGCCTTCGATGGCTACGGCAGGATGAATGTTGAAGCCCACACGCCCGCCGACTCCGAACAAGTTCAGTTTGGCAAAATTGAGCCTGAAATAATCCAAGTAGACTCCGAATTCACCGTGGTTTCTGTCACTATCTTTATCTTGTGCAAATGCCACTGGCGCCATCACTCCCAGGCAAAGCGCCATTGCACTGATAATTGCGAGACCTTTGGCTTTCATTTTCTTAGACATCTCCCCTGATTGAATAGCTCCCCGGCCGCACTTACACACTCCCCCAGAAATTTCTCAGGAGGAACGGAAGAAAAGTGTCAGCACGGCAGATATATGGGTACGATGCTGCACCTGTTCTGCGGGTTGGAAGAGAGCGGAGGATCGGGGTATCGGGATATCGGTATATCGGGGCATCGAAGAGCCAACCCAGCAACCCCAAGACCTTCGACGCAGAGGAACACAAGGAAAGATCGGGTGATCGCCGTGATCGGGTGATCGGGGGATCTGCGAGTCAACCCATTCGAGGTAAAACTAAAAAGAACTGGCCCCTGATTGCAGAGAGATCGAGTCTGGAAGTAGACTTCTCCGGTGCAATATTGGGCCGGCAAAGGAGGCACTCTATGCCAATGGGCACTCTGGATATCATGAAACTCGACGGCGCTTCACCCAGCTATCAGATCATGTTTGAGGAAAATGCGGGCGGCACTTTTGTGGCGCGCGTGGATCCGGATGAGCTATTGGATTTCATGACTGAAGAGATGCGCATCGATACGCCGGTGGCAGTGGATGGCGCAAAGAAGGCAGAGGCCGCGGGCCGGATCCGCATCCCAGACGTGTTCCTGGAGGAAAACAACCTGCACGCCATTATGGACTACATGGAAGAGGAAGATGTGGGGGAGGAGTAGGCCATAGGCCACAGGCAACAGGTTACAGGAAGATCTGGATCCGGGCATCACCGGCCTATCAAGAGTTGGTAATTTGGAAGGTTGGTAAGTTGGTAATTTGAGAATCAAAAAGCTACGGCAAAATCTAACTCTCCAGCCTGAGCTTCTTCGGCGTCCATCTGCGCTATCTACGGCAAAAAATAAATGGGTTAGTCTGCTGCCTGGGCTGCGTGGAGTTTTGCTTTCAGGTCAGTGGCGATCTGGCGGCCGTGGAAGCGGCCGTTTTCGATGAAGATTTCGCTGGTCTTTGATCCGGCCACAATCACTCCGGCCACATAGATTCCAGGCACATTGCTTTCAAAAGTCTGAGGATTGCACACCGGGCGCATCTCCGGCTTTTGCAACTCAAGGCCAAGAGATATCAGAAATTCGTAGTCGGGGTGGTAGCCCGTCAGGGCGAAGACGAAATGATTTTTCAACGTGCGCTCGCCCTCCGGGGTTTTGATCCGCACTGATTCGGGCAGAATTTCCAGCACACAACTGTCGAACCAGGCAGCGACTTCGCGGTTCTTGATACGGTTCTCAATGTCTGGCTTGATCCAGTACTTCACGTTCTGATGGATTCCAGGGCCGCGATGGACCAGGGTCACCCGCGCTCCGCGTCGCCACAATTCCAGCGCGGCGATGGCGGCGGAATTTTTGGCCCCGATGATCAGCACATCCATATCGAAATAAGGATGAGGTTCGTGATAGTAGTGCATTACCTTGGATAGATTTTCTCCGGGAATATTGAGCCAGTTGGGCAGATCATAGTAGCCAGTGGCGACTACAAGTTTTTTGGCCCGGTACTCATGTTTTTTCTCGTAGGCGTCAACGGTGTGGACGCCAAAGGCGCCGTCGGAGCCGGAGACGGATGTGACTCGCTGGTATTGGCGGACATCCAGGCGGTAATGCTGAGCCACGTTGCGGTAGTACTCCAGCGCTTCCGGGCGAGTGGGTTTCTGGTTGGCCGTGGTGAAAGGGATGTCGCCGATCTCCAGCAGCTCCGGCGTAGTGAAGAACACCAGGTTAGCGGGATAGTGAAACAAGGAATTCACCAGGCAGCCTTTATCCAGCAGGACAGTGGAGAATCCGGCGCGCTGGGCCTCGATGGCAGAAGCCATTCCTGTGGGCCCGGCGCCGATCACCAGCAGGTCGAAACTCTTCATCACGTTCTTACGCCGAGCACAGCCAGTTGACTGGTGGTGAAAGTGTGGTCCGCGCAGAGAAGTTGGTAATTGGGTAACCTGGTAAGTTGGTAATTTGAGATCAAAGGCCAAATCTCCTTCGGCGTACAAAAACCTATTCTAAATGGTGGCGATTTTTGTTACTCTCAGCCATGCTTAAGAAGATCTGTTTGGCAGCAGCAGTGTGTTTGTGTGCGGTTGGAGTGCTTCAGATTACGGGCGCTTTGGCCACTACGGCGGCCAGGGCCACCAAGCCCCAGGACCAGACGGCGCGTCCTTTCTATTACGAGCGGCAAATCACAGCAGACGATCTCAAGGACCGTACACTGCGCGAGCTTACACTCATGCGCAATACCATCTACGCCCGCGCCGGTAATCCATTCCGCAAGAAGTGGCTGAATGATTATTTTTCAGCCCAGTCCTGGTACCATCCGCTGGCGCAGATGGACCAGAGCAAACTGACGCCGCTGGACCGCAAGAATGCAGAGACTATCGCGGACTTTGACGGCTCCATCTCTCGCATGGACC